>JAHEMQ010000009.1:12346-38722 GCA_024643555.1 Crocinitomicaceae bacterium
ATAGCAGCAGCTTGTTCTTCCAATGATTTAGCTGTTGGTTCCTCAACCACTGTTTTTTCAACGGTAAATTTGATGGCATCCGTTGCTGCTTTTGTTCTTAGGTAGTACATACCAGTTTTTAAACCTTTTTCCCAACCATAGAAATGCATGGAAGTTAATTTTCCAAAGTTTGCATTCTCCATGAAGATGTTCAAAGACTGGCTTTGACAAATGTATGCTCCGCGATCTGCTGCTTGATCGATAATCGCTTTTTGAGAAATTTCCCAAGCTGTTTTGTACAAATCTTTTAAACGTTGTGGAATCTCATTGATGTTTTGGATCGATCCATTGGCAGTCATGATTTTTTGACGCATGTCTTTATTCCAAAGACCTTCGCGAACTAGGTCTTTCAACAAGTGTTTATTCACAATAATGAACTCACCGGAAAGTACACGACGTGTGTAAATGTTGGATGTATATGGTTCAAAACATTCGTTGTTTCCAAGGATTTGCGCAGTTGATGCGGTTGGCATTGGTGCAAGCAATAAGGAGTTACGAACTCCGTATTTTTTAACCTCATCTTTCAAGATATCCCATTCCCAACGATTTGTTGGAGTCACACCCCACATGTCGAATTGGAAAATACCTTTTGATACAGGTGAACCTTTGATGGTTTCGTACGGACCTTCAACTTTTGCCAAATCTTTAGATGCGGTCATTGAAGCAAAGTAAATCGTTTCAAATACTTCACGGTTCAAAGCGCGTGCCTCATCAGATTCAAATGGAAGTCCCATCATGATAAATGCATCTGCTAATCCTTGTACTCCAAGTCCAATTGGACGATGACGCATGTTTGATTTTTTAGCTGCTTCTACTGGGTAAAAGTTTCCGTCGATGATGCGATTTAAATTTAATGTCGCCTGGTACGTTACCTCAAATAACTTGTCATGATCAAAGTTTCCATCTTCTGTGACATATTTTGGTAGCGCAAGTGAAGCTAAGTTACAAACCGCTACTTCATCTGGCGCAGTGTACTCGATGATCTCTGTACATAGGTTCGAAGATTTTATAGTTCCTAAGTTTTGCTGATTTGATTTCGCATTTGCGGCATCTTTGTACAACATGTAAGGAGTTCCTGTTTCGATTTGAGATTCTAGGATTTTAAACCATAAATCTTGTGCTTTGATGGTTTTACGTCCTTTACCTGCTTTTTCGTATTTGGTATATAAGGCTTCGAATTCAGCACTGTGCGTGTCTGAAAGACCCGGACATTCGTGTGGACACATTAAGGTCCAGTCACCATTTTCTTTCACACGTTGCATGAATAAATCCGGAATCCAAAGTGCGTAGAACAAATCACGCGCACGTTGTTCTTCTTTACCGTGGTTCTTTTTCAAGTCTAGGAAATCGAAAACATCGGCATGCCAAGGTTCGATGTACATGGCAAATGACCCTTTTCTTTTACCACCACCTTGATCTACATAGCGAGCTGTATCGTTAAATACACGCAACATCGGAACAATTCCGTTCGAAGTACCATTTGTTCCTTTGATGTAGGATCCAGTTGCACGGATGTCGTGCAATGCCAAACCAATTCCCCCCGCCGATTGTGAAATTTGCGCACATGATTTCAAAGTGTCGTAGATTCCTTCGATGCTATCTTCCTTCATGGTTAACAAGAAACAAGAGGACATTTGCGGCTTAGGTGTTCCTGCGTTAAAAAGGGTAGGGGTGGCATGTGTGAACCATCCTTCTGACATCAAATTATAGGTTTTGATGGCAGACGCGATGTCATTTTTATGAATTCCGACGGCAACGCGCATCAACATTTGTTGTGGACGCTCTGCAATTTTACCATTCAAACGCATCAAATAAGAACGCGTTAAAGTTTTGAATCCAAAATAGTCATAACGGAAATCACGGTCATAGATAATGCTTGAATCAAGTGCTTCTTTGTTCTCTTGGATGATGGCATATACATCATCTGCTACTAACGATGCGTTTTGATTCGTTTTCGGATCGATGTAAGTATGTAAATCGTCGATTACCTCGGAAAAAGTCTTTTTCGTTTCCTTGTGTAAATTGGATACTGCAATGCGCGAAGCCAACAAGGCATAATCTGGATGGTCAATCGTTTTTGCCGCTGCTACTTCTGCCGCCAAATTGTCCAAATCCGATGTGGATACGCCATCATAGATTCCTTCGATTACTTTCATTGCAACCGCTTCTGGCGATACTAGCGGATCTAATCCGTAACACATTTTAACAATGCGCGCAGTGATTTTATCAAATTTCACTGCTTCTTTTCTTCCGTCTCTTTTTACTACGTACATGGTAATTCCGTAATTATATAATTAAAATTCTTCGTCCAAACTGAATGTTTGGTTTTCTTTTCCTGCTAACACTCCTGCTTTTTGATATTCGCCAACGCGCTTCTCGAAGAAGTTGGTTTTCCCTTGAATGGAAATCATTTCCATAAAATCGAATGGGTTGGAAGTGTTATAAACACGTTCGTTTCCAAGCTCAACTAATAATCGATCTGCAACGAATTCAATATATTGTTGCATTAACTCACTGTTCATTCCAATTAGTTTCACTGGAATAGCGTCTGTCACAAATTCTTTCTCGATTTCTACAGCATCCATGATGATTTCGCGCACTTGGTCTTTCGAAAGTTTGTTCACTAGGTGATTGTTGTATAGTAAACACGCAAAATCACAATGCAATCCTTCGTCGCGAGAAATTAATTCATTCGAAAAGGAAAGTCCAGGCATCAATCCACGTTTTTTCAACCAGAAAATAGAGCAAAATGACCCAGAGAAGAAAATCCCTTCTACCGCTGCAAAGGCAACAAGTCGTTCTGCAAAAGATCCTTTATCAATCCAACGAAGGGCCCAATCTGCTTTTCTCTTCACACAGTCAAGAGTTTCAATGGCATTGAACAAATGATTTTTTTCTGCCGAATCTTTAATGTAGGTGTCGATGAGTAAAGAGTAAGTTTCCGAATGGATGTTTTCCATCGCTACTTGATTCCCGTAAAAGAACTTTGCCTCTGTATACTGAACTTCTGACAAGAAGTTTTCTGCTAGGTTTTCATTTACGATGCCATCGGAAGCAGCGAAAAATGCTAATACATGCTTAATGAAATGACGTTCGTCATCGTTCAACTTTGTTTCCCAATCAATTTGATCAGGGGACAAATCGATTTCTTCTGCTGTCCAAAAACTTGCCTCTGCTTTTTTGTAAAAACTCCAAATATCATCGTGTTGAATTGGGAATAGTACAAAACGGCTTTTGTTTTCTTCAAGAATAGGTTCGCGTAAAGATGTTGTCATAAGCAGCTTAATTATCGTTCATTAAGGGGGAGAATTTGCCCTACAAGTCTTTAAAAACCTGCAAAACACTTCCTCTTAAATCTTCTTTGTATTTCTATTTTCTTGCAAACACTAGGAAAACCACGTGTTTGTTATTTGAAAAATCGAGGATACAAAAATTGTTAAAAATCTTTCTTAAATCAACTAAAGAAATTAACATTTCCGTGATGTTATTAACACCGAAAATCACAATCCTTTCACCAACAAACCCTTCAGCAATTTTCAACACTCTATGGAAAGATATTCACATCAAATTTCATGTCTCTTTGAAAACTATTCAAGAAAAAAAATCGAATAAAATGAAATAAATTTCTTATGTGATTAAGTCCAATAAAGTTAGGGCGGAAAATATTTTTTTACCGAAAACAATTCATGAGTTTTTAAACACGTTATTGTTCATATATCCGCAAAGTAAGATGAATAATAGAATGGCGCAATGTAAGGGAAAGACACAGCTTTATTTGGATGGAATCAAGCACCTTGTTTTCCCAAATACATGTTTAAAATGTCAAGTCGAATTGTCCCGATTTGAACAGCATATTTGTGTATTTTGCTGGGAAATGTTGCAACGTACTTATTTTGAGTCCTATGAGACCCCAAGTGCTATGGACCAATTGTTTTGGGGGCGAATAAATATAAGCGAAACCTTTTCGTTGTACTATTTTGAAAAGGAGAAACCCATTCAAGAAATGCTACATGCATTAAAATATCATTTCAAAGCTCCTCTAGGACGACAAATGGGTGAAAGAATGGCTCAGGTAATCCTTCAAAGTGAAAAATACAAACACATCGAGGCACTTATCCCAGTCCCAATTCATGCAAGAAAACGTTTTGCAAGGGGGTATAACCAAAGTGAATTGATTGCAGAAGGAATCGCTCAAAAGATCAAGCTTCCCATCTTGATGAATGTTGTAGAAAAGTCATCCAACAATGGCAGTCAAACCAAACGAAATCGTTTTTTGAGATGGGAAAATGCTTCTGAGCAATTTATACTGGGAAAGGAGATGGAATCTTATTCACACATCGCTATTGTAGATGATGTCGTCACAACGGGTGCGACCTTGGAAGCAATGGCCCAATTATTACGCAGTCGTTATCCTACACTTCAAATAAGTTTGCTTAGTTTCGCTATTGCAAAATGAAAAAGCAACATATTCTTATTATCGGAGCCGGCCTCTCCGGAACTTGTCTCGCTCATCAACTTTTAAAAAAAGGGCATACCGTTCAATTGGTTGATCGAGGTGAAAATCATTCTACAGCCATTGCGGCTGGAATGGTAAACCCAATGGTTTTTAGAAGAATGAATAAATCGTGGCGTTTAGATGAATTCATACAGGAAGCAAAAAGCTATTATTTGGAATTAGAACAAACGCTTCAGCAAACATTTTTTCACCCTTTGATTATACGTCGAATGCTTTCCTCAGAGCAAGAACGCAAGTATTGGTTGGAACGCGAGAAATTACCTGAATATCAAAACTATTTGATGGCCATTAACGCGGATGATGATGCCTATTCAAGTGCAGAAAATCAATTTGGAAGTGGGCGAGTAAACAATGCTTTTTGGGTAGATGCCCAAGCATATTATCAATGCAACATGAAGTATTTCGATGAACGTCAAATGCTTACAAAAGGATCTTTCGATGTACAGTTCTTTGATGAGGAAAAATTCACCTACCAGAACCTATCCTTCGACAAAGTTGTATTTTGTGTCGGATACGAACAAATGAACACTCCTTTTTTTGCGAATCTTCCGATACAACAAACAAAAGGACAAACGCTCCGCATTCATTCGAACGAAATCCCAGCGAACGAATCCTTAAACCGAAAGTGCTTTGTGCTGCCCATTGGAGGCCGCATTTTTCGCATAGGTGCCACCTATGAGTGGGATAATCCTGGTTTAATGCCAACCGAGGAGGCAAAGCAAGAACTAGTTGGACACCTAAAAGTGTTGGGAGATTTTTCCTACGAAATCATTGATCAACAAGTTGGCGTGCGTCCAACGGTGCTAGATCGCCGACCAATTTTAGGCGAGCATCATCAAATCAAAAACATGTTTCTATTTAACGGACTCGGAACCAAAGGATATTTGATGGCGCCAACTTTAGCAAGGGAACTATGTGAACACATGTTGGATGAAAAGCCGCTTGATCGGGAAATTTCCATAGAACGATTTTACAAGAAACTTCATTTGTAAAAAAAGGACATCTTTAAGCCATTATAAATGAGAACATTGGAAATGGAAACGAACAATTTACGGTCCTTAAGGTTAACAGAAAACAGCCTGACTTTCATGGCGGAAGTTGTCAAATGGGCAAAATTTCTTGCGATTTGTTCCTTTGTGGGACTAGGCATCATGGTCCTCATGGGTGTTGGTGTAATCCTCCTTCAATTTCAAGGACAAGTCAATGGAATTCAAGCGATCGTGATGGGCATTTTTTACATTTTAATGGCTGCTCTTTATTTTTTTTCAGCGTTTTATTTATATCGTTTTGCAACTGCAAGCGCTGTCGCTATTGAAAATTTAGACGAGGACAACATGGAGGAAGGACTTGAAAATTTAAAATCTCTGTTCCGATTTACTGGAATATTGATGATTGTCGTCCTTTCACTTTATGCCGTTGTATTAATGTCAATGTTCGTGATGTATATGATCAAAATGTAATATAGTCGGGACTCGAAGCGTCAATTCAGTCGGAAAGTCGTATTTTTGCTCCTGCTATGAATCACATTCGAAATTTTTGCATTATTGCACACATTGACCACGGTAAAAGTACGCTCGCGGATCGACTTCTTCAAACAACTGGTACCATTTCAGACAGGGATATGCAAGCTCAGGCATTGGATGACATGGACCTAGAGCGCGAACGCGGAATTACCATAAAAAGTCACGCCATTCAAATGAGTTATAAATTCGAAGGAAAGGACTATATTCTCAATTTAATTGACACACCAGGACACGTTGATTTTTCCTATGAGGTTTCGAGGTCAATCGCAGCTTGCGAAGGTGCTTTGTTGATCGTAGATGCTTCTCAAGGAATCGAAGCACAAACCATCTCCAATTTATACTTAGCATTAGAACATGATTTAGAGATCATTCCAATTTTGAATAAAATGGACTTACCGGGTGCCATGCCAGAGGAAGTTTCGGATCAAATTGTAGAATTAATTGGCTGTGATTACGAAGATATTATTCCAGCATCTGGAAAAACAGGATTAGGTGTGGATGCAATTTTAGCTGCAGTTGTCAATCGAATTCCTGCACCTAAAGGAGAGGAAACAGCACCCCTTCAAGCAATGATATTCGATTCTGTCTTTAACCCATTTAGAGGAATAATTGCCTACTTCCGCGTGAAAAACGGAATCATGAAGAAAGGTCAAAAAGTACGTTTTTTGAACACAGGCCGTGATTATAATGCAGATGAAATCGGAATATTGAAGATGGACCTATCGCCACGAAACGAGGTAAGAGCAGGTGATGTGGGGTATATTATTTCCGGAATTAAACAGGCCAACGAAGTAAAAGTTGGAGATACGATCACCTCAACTGAAAATCCATGCGAAGTGGCAATCAAAGGATTCGAGGACGTAAAACCGATGGTCTTTGCTGGAATTTATCCTGTGGATACAGAAGATTATGAAGAGTTGCGTTACTCAATGGAAAAGCTGCAATTGAATGACTCTTCCTTGGTTTTTGAACCGGAGTCTTCCGCCGCATTGGGATTTGGATTCCGATGTGGGTTCCTGGGAATGTTGCACATGGAAATTATCCAAGAGCGTTTGGAGCGTGAATTCAATATGACCGTCATTACGACCGTTCCGAACGTATCGTACAAAGCATACATGAAAAAGGATCCTGAAGACCCATTTATTGTAAATAACCCTTCAGAGCTACCAGATCCATCGGGTATGGACCGCATTGAAGAGCCATATATCAAAGCACAAGTCATCACCAAAACAGAATACGTTGGAGCCATCATGACCTTGTGTATCGAAAAACGGGGTGAATTACAAAATCAAGTTTATTTGACTCAAGATCGTGTTGAAATAACCTTTGAAATGCCACTTGCGGAGATTGTCTTCGATTTTTACGATCGTCTAAAATCCGTTTCACGCGGATACGCGTCATTTGACTACCACCCAATTGGATACAAAGAGTCTGATTTGATTAAAATGGATTTGTTATTGAATGGAGAACAGGTAGACGCTTTGTCAGCATTGGTACACCGAAGCAATGCTTACGACTTAGGAAAACGTATTTGTGTCAAATTACGCGAACTGATTCCAAGACAGCAATTCGAAATTCCGATTCAAGCAGCAATTGGCGCAAAAGTCATCGCTAGAGAAACGATAAAGGCCTTGCGAAAGGATGTTACAGCCAAATGTTACGGTGGGGATATTTCTCGTAAACGTAAACTCTTGGAGAAACAAAAAGCAGGTAAAAAACGTATGCGTCAAGTGGGACGAGTAGAAGTTCCGCAAGAAGCCTTTTTAGCAGTATTAAAATTAAACGACTAAATTTTATCCTATGAACTCAATTTTAACTCATGCACACTCTGGTCTACGTTGGGTAGCCATCCTTCTTTTAGTATTGGCAATCGTCAATGCGTTCACAGCGAAGACTTTTGAAAAGAAGCACAAAATGATTCATTTATTTACCATGATTACTTTACATACGCAATTAATCATCGGTTTCATTCAGTACTTTTTTACATCAAATAAAACGAATTTCGCTTCTGGCTGGATGAAAATAGACATGTATCGTTTTTACGGAATGGAGCACTTAGTAGGAATGCTTATCGCGATTTTATTGATTACAATAGGATATAGTAAATCAAAGCGTGGCGCAACGGACATGGAGAAGTTTAAGCCAATTAAATTGTACTACCTTATCGGATTCATTTTGATTTTAGCATCCATTCCTTGGCCATTTCGAACTGCATTAGGAGCATCATGGTTTTAAAACGTGTGCTGTATATTTTCTCCTTTATTAGTCTTGCTTCTTGTGGAAATACTGAATCAAAGAAAAGCGACGGAGAAATTCCACAGGAAACACCAGCGGAAAGAGGAGCTTCCTTGTACACGGTTAACTGTGCGAGTTGTCATGGTGAGGACGGTAAATTGGGTGCATCCGGAGCAAAAGACTTAACACAATCCCAATTAAGCGATGCACAAATAAAACGCATCTTGAAAAAAGGAAAGAATGCCATGCCCCCTATGGCTGATATTTTAGAAAACAGCGAAAACATAGATGTTGTTATTGCCCACATCAAATCTTTAAGAAAATAATGCAAGAAGGTCACGTAACAGTAGATGCTGTTGAGGAATCGTGTGTGTTGGTTGGCGTTATTACTTCTGAAATAGATGAGGTAATTGCCAATGAACATTTAGATGAATTGGAATTTTTGGCGGAAACTGCTGGTGCAATCACCCACACTAAATTTTTGCAAAAATTACCTTATCCGAATCCTAGAACATATGTGGGGTCGGGAAAATTAGAAGAAATAAAGCAATACATGAAGGCCATGGACATTGAAATGGTCATTTTTGACGATGAATTGTCTCCTTCACAATTGCGAAACATTGAGCGCGAATTGGATTGTAAAGTGCTCGACCGCACGATCTTAATTCTGGACATATTCGCTAGTCGTGCGCGTACTTTTCATGCGAAAACGCAAGTGGAATTAGCACAACATCAATACATGTTGCCACGGTTGACGCGTATGTGGACACACTTGGAACGACAAAAAGGGGGAATTGGTTTGCGCGGACCCGGAGAATCACAAATTGAAACGGACCGTCGAATCATTCAAATGCGCATTTCATTAATGAAGGAGCGCTTGAAGGAAATTGACAAGCAAATGACAGTGCAACGAAGTAACCGCGGTCAATTGGTTCGCGTAGCTTTGGTTGGATATACCAATGTGGGAAAAAGTACGTTGATGAATTTATTGTCGAAATCCGATGTTTTTGCTGAAAACAAATTGTTTGCCACCTTGGACACCACCGTTCGCAAAGTAGTCATCGATAATATGCCAATGTTGTTGACAGACACCGTTGGATTTATCCGGAAATTACCTCAGCAATTAATGGAGTCCTTCAAATCTACCTTGGATGAGGTACGAGAAGCTGATTTATTGGTTCATGTATTGGACATTTCTCATCCAAATTTTGAGGATCATTTCAATGTGGTTAATGAAACCTTAAATGAAATTGATAAAACTGAAAAACCAACGATTGTCGTGTTCAATAAAATAGACGCATATCAACCTCCGTTGAACGAGTTAAATGAAGAGGAGGAGGATGTCACATCCCTAGAGTCGCTCAAAAAATCATGGATGGCAAAAATGAACAAGACCAAATGTGTCTTCATTTCAGCTCAGAACAAAGAAAATGTGGATGAATTAAAAGAGGTATTGTATGAAGAAGTGAAAGCGATTTTCCGCGTTCGTTATCCTTACAACAACTTCTTATACTAGTCAATGACTAATTCTAGGTCAATTTGGCGTTTCTTCGGATTGACTTTAGCAATTTTCACACGAACTTTATCTCCAAAATTAAAGGCCTTTCTAAATCGTGCCCCTGTAATTTTGAAATTCTCCTGATCAAAATAATAACGATCGCCTGGAATTTCTGACATCGGAACCATTCCCTCGCAATGGTTTTCATCCATGCGGACAAACATGCCATGTTCGGCAATTCCTGATATCGTTCCTTCAAATACTTCACCCAAATGATCCATAACGAACAGCGTTTGAAAGTATTTAGTTGATTCACGTTCCGCTTCTGCGGCTTTTCGTTCATTTTTTGAAATGCGTGTACAAATGGCTTTTAATTCCCCACCATATCGGTGTTGTTTATGCGTTAACTCTTCCTGTAATATGCGGTGTACGACTAAATCAGCATAACGTCGAATGGGGGAAGTGAAATGCGAATAGTATTTAAATGCTAATCCATAGTGACCAATGTTCTCGGTTTCATATGATGCTTTCGCCATGGACCGTATGGCCATGGACTGAACCAATGAAAATTCATTTTCTTCTCGAATCTCTTCAAAAAGCGCATTCAAGTTTTTGGCAATAGATGCCGTATCATGTAAGTCAATTTTATGTCCGAATTTCTCAATAAATACTGCGAAAATGTCCATTTTTCCTGGGTCAGGGGAATCGTGCACACGATAAATCATCGGAATGGGATCTTTCCCTTTCTGTGGCTTTGATAAAAAGGTGGCGACCTTTCGATTGGCCAATAACATAAATTCTTCAATGAGTTTATGCGCATCCTTGGAAGTTTTGATGAGGACTTCTGAGGGATTTCCTGACTCATTTAGACGAAACCTCATTTCTTCAGACTCAATACTGAGTGCACCATCTTTTAATCGTTGTTTGCGTAAAATATGAGCTACAGCATTTAACTTCAGAATGACTTCTTGATGATCGCCGGATGCTCCTTCAATGATTTCTTGGGCCTCTTCATAGGTGAATCGACGATCCGAATGAATGACTCCTTTTCCATACCATTCCTTGTAGACTTTTCCTTTGTCATCCATTTCAAAAACAGCTGAAAAAGTATATTTGTCCTCATGTGGTCGAAGGGAACACGCAATGTTCGATAGTTGTTCAGGTAACATAGGAATCACACGATCAACTAAGTAAACAGAATTTGAACGCAACAAGGCTTCCGCATCCATGGCCATTCCTGGACGCACATAATGGCTCACATCTGCAATGTGAACCCCTAATTCGTAATGACCGTTTTCCAACGTTTGGTATGAAATGGCATCGTCAAAATCTCGGGCATCAAACGGATCAATGGTAAAGGTGAGTGTTTGTCTAAAATCTCTTCGCTGGGCAATCTCTTTCTCGTCCAATTCTACAGGAACACGTTCTGCTTCCTCCAAAACCGCCTCGGGAAAAATGGGATTGATCCCTTGGTTGTACAAAATGGAAAGCATTTCGGTGTCGTTGCTTCCGGGCATTCCAAGAATGGCCACCACTTCACCAAAGGGTTTTTCAGCCGATTTCGGCCAAACCGTTATTTTTACGAGTGCTTTCTCTCCATCCCGTGCACCATTCAGGTTCTCTTTTGCGACACGAATTTCAAGACCACTGCGATTATTATCCGGAATGAGAAGTGCGTTTTTATCGCCAAATTTGATCGTTCCTACAAATTGAACACGCTCTCTTTCTTTGATTTCTACTACGGCACCTTCATCGCGATTGGGTCCTGTTTTGAACACTCGAACCTTTACGGTGTCGCCGTTTAATGCTTGTCCAATATTCTGCGGAGCAATAAATACATCTTTCTCTTTGCCCTCTACCACCACAAATCCTGCTCCACGTTGGGTAAGTTGTATGATTCCTTCCACCAAATTAGTGGTGTCGTTTAAGCAGAATGTAAAATGATTGATGCGCTTAATGGATTTTCTTGTAGCCAGTGTATTCAACCCTTCGAAAACAACTTGTCGACTCATGGGGTCGCGTGCTTCAACAAGAGCACAAATTTGTTGATGGGTTAATTCTACACCAGGATTTTTTTCGAAAACACGTATAAGAATCGCCGTGATTCCTGATTTCTTTTTTCCAGATGATGGTTTGGAATTCCTTTTTTTGGACATAGCACGAAGTTAGACAAATATCTTGTCTTACCTATTTTAATAAATTGTAAAGAATGGAATTAGTGACGAACGACTAATTTTTTGGTGATGGTTTTTCCGCTAGATGTCTCAAACATTAAAAAATAAATGCCATTGCTCAAATCGCTCACATTCATTTTTTTACTTCCGTGGATGCTTTCTTTCAGGATGACATTTCCAACGGCGTCCATCATTTTTAAGTTCGATTGATCCATACCCGCCAATTGAATAGTGATGGATTCAGCACTTGGATTCGGATAAATAGTAACGGTTGCTTCTTCCTTGATGGGCTTAACAGAAGCCAAATAATCAACCACAACATCAATGGAATCACTATAAGAAGTGCCATTGGTAGAAACGTAATAACGGTAATGTGCGGTCCCATAAACTCCGTCAGCCGGATCAACGGATGCTTTTAACTTCCCATATTCACCGTCGTTAATCGTGAACAAAACAGCTTGTGATCCTGGAGTTGTCCATGGATTCGTATTCATTTGTCCAGAAGAATAACAGGTTCCTCCAAATGGATCTGTGGCATGTCCCCAACATAAAGCGTCCGTCCAACCAGCAGGTGCATCTATTCGCAATCTCGTAACACGCCAAGCTCTCGGTATTCCTGTGTGATTTTCCACATCTAGAGGAATATCAAAAGAAGTATTGGAAGGCGCCACAACATTATAAGTTGCACCTGACAAATCTGTGGTTTGTCCATCAACGTGAATTACAATGCCGTCTTGAGCGAATGCAAGAACACTTGCAGAAAGTGCTAAAATGAGAAATAAGGACTTCATCATGGGAGTTTCAATTTTATCAAAAATAACAAAATAATCCTAATTTTCAAAATCCCACAAAGTTTTTCAGGTCTTGGTTTTTTTATACCTTTGAGTTCGGCAAGGTTTTTGAAAGACCGAGCGAAAAAACAAAAACTATGAAATCTATTCTTACCTTATCCTTTGTCCTCCTAGCAACGCTAAATGTATTTTCTCAAGAAACAAATAGCGCTGAAAATCACCTAAAAAAATTACCATCTGTCAATTTAAAAGATATCAAAGGAAAATCAGTGAACACCGCCGCTCTTGGAGTAGAGGGTCCGGTAATCATCAGTTTTTGGGCAACATGGTGTGCACCTTGCAAAAAAGAATTGAATACCATTCATGAATTGTACGAAGATTGGCAAGCAGAAACCGGAGTAACACTCGTTGCGGTCTCTATTGATGATGAAAAAACAAAAAGCCAAGTTCCGGTCTATGTAAATGGTAAAGCCTGGGATTATATGGTTTTAATGGATCCAAATGGCGATTTTAAACGTGCCATGGGCGTCAACAATGTGCCACATACTTTTTTAATTGACAAAGACGGAAACATTGTCTATTCACACAACAACTATGCTCCAGGAGATGAAGAAAAATTGTACAAGGAGCTTCTTCACCTAAGCGGAAAATAAACCGAATGAAAAGATTTTTACTCGTCTCTATTGGGACTTTCATGAGTTTTTTGAGCCTTGCACAGCAGGGTTCACTCACCGGAAACATTGAAAGCACCTTTCAATATTTGAATGCAGATTCCATCATTGATGCCAAACAACCGGCTCAAAAAGGCTTGTTGAATTCCTACATGAATGTGTTCTATACCCAAGGAAATTTCAAGGCAGGAATGCGCATGGAATCGTACTTACCAAGAATTCAAGGGTACCCCAATCGTTTTGATGGAACCGGAATAGGGATGCGCTATGTAGGGTATTCCAATGGATTTGTTGATGTGACTTTGGGCTCATTTTACGAACAATTTGGTTCTGGATTATCTTTCAGAGCCTATGAAGATCGCGCTTTAGGTTACGACAACATGATGGATGGTGCACGCATCATTGTGCGTCCAACAACTGGATTGGTAATCAAAGGAGTATATGGGACACAGCGCTTGTCGTTTCAAGGAGGAAGTATCATTCATGGTGCAGGAATCGTACGCGGTGTGGATGGTGAATTTCACCTGAATGAAGGCATCAAAAAAATGAATGAATTTCCGTTGGATGTGGTCCTCGGGGCATCTTTTGTGAGCAAATACCAGGAAGATAACAATCCGGATTTAATCTTACCACAAAATGTAGGAACCTATGGTGGACGTGTAAAATTGAGGTACAAAAACTTCTATGGAGACATGGAATACGTTCAAAAAGAACAGGATCCTTCCAATGACAATAATTACATCTATAATTACGGACATGCTTCCGTTTTCAATTTAAGTTATACGCAGAAAGGATTGGGGATTCTAGTTTCGGGAAAATCGGTGGATAACATGAGTTACCGTTCAGATCGTACCAAGGACTTGCAAGATGTTTTCATCAACTACTTACCTTCCTTGAATAAAACACACACCTATAACTTGGTTGCCACCTTGTATCCTTATGCAACCCAACCAATGGGAGAAGTCGCGTATCAGACAGATGTATTGTACACGTTCAAAAAAGGAACAAAGTTAGGAGGTAAATATGGAACAACGATCGGGGGTAATTTCTCCACGACGTATCGCCCGATAAGAAGTACTGTTGGGATTAATCCTTTGGATTCAACTGGAGTAACATATACCTGTCGACCATTTCATGCCAGCGATAGCATGTACTGGCAAGACATCAATTTCAACATCACCAAAAAAATCAACAAGAAATTTAGTACGATTTTGAGTTTTTATTCCATCAAAATTAACAATGACGTTGTGAAAATCTCCAATGATGCGCATGGCATCATTCATGCCAACATTGGTGTTGGAGAGTTCTCCTATAAGTTTAATTCGAAGCATTCCTTGCGAACGGAAATTCAAGGATTATTTGTACAAAAGGAGAATGGTTTGATCAAAGATAAAGGGAATTGGGCCACTTTGTTGTTGGAGTACTCCATATCTCCGGGATGGTTTTTTAGTTTTATGAATCAATACAACTACGGGAATCCGGACCTGAATAAACGTGTCAATTATCCTATTTTGACTTGCGGATATGTGCGCGATGCAACGCGCTTTACAGTTTCTTATGGACGTCAACGCGCAGGACTTTTCTGTGTTGGTGGGGTTTGTCGATTTGTTCCAGCGTCTAATGGTTTAACACTTAGCTTCACTCAAAGTTTTTAGCATGAAAAAGTTGATTTTTTTGTTCGTAATAGGTTGGTCTTTATGGACCTACACGTCGTGTGATCGGGTAACCAATCCATACCCGCCTCAAGCGCCCTTGGACTTGGACTCTACTCTTTATCCTGGAAATTGGGCTGATTACGTGGCTAATGAATGGCCGACTTTTACGACGAACACCAATGTAGACCGAAATATTTTAATTGAAGATTATACAGGTCATAAGTGTATTTTTTGTCCGGCAGCAGCAGATTTAGCGCATCAATTGGAAACAGCACATGAAGGACGAATTTTCGTTTCTTCCATGCATGTGGGTCCTTTGGGAATTGGAGACTTCCAGACGGTGAGTCCTCCGGAATATCCTGTAGATTTCACCAATCCACAATGTGTCGAAATTGGCACTTATTTCGGTGCGCATGACGGTGGATTTAGTGGGAATCCAAGGGGAACGGTCAATCGTTTTAATTTTGGCGGAAATATTTTTCAAAGTCCAAGTGTGTGGACAAGTATGGTGAATACCATGTTAACTGAGAACACATTGAAAGTTAACATGCAATCCGCATTAAATTATTATCCTCAAACACATGGAGCCTTTTTACATGTCGAGGTGGAAAAATTAGATGCTACATTAACAAATGAGTTAGGTATTGTAGCCTATGTTTTGGAAGATTCGTTGATTGGCGATCAAAAAATGAGTGATAATTCACACAACACCAGTTACATTCACCGCGATATACATCGCGGAAACTTAAATGCACAAGCGTTTGGACGTGTTTTAGGACCAAACGACATTCAAAACGGCAAATATTATGTGAATTATAGTTTTGTAGTTCCAAGTCAATTAGACAATGTTTACAATGCAGCAAATATGCATGTGTTGATTTATGTCTACGATCGAACGACTTGGGAAATCTACCAGGTCATCCGTCAGAACATCATACCATAAGCTCGCGTAACCCAGGTTTATTCAATGGCCCTCAGACAACATCTTGCACAAAAGCTAGAGCAACGACTATCTCCTCAACAAATTCAGTTGATGAAATTGTTGCAAGTTCCGACCATGGAATTGGATCAGCGCATCAAACAAGAATTAGAAGAAAATCCGGCTCTTGAAGAAGGAAACGAAGATTTCGAGGACGAGTTTGAGCAAGAGGAGGACTATGATGACAATGACAATGACAATGAGGAGGAATTTGACTTGTCGGATTATTTAGATGATGATGTTGCGGATTACAAAACCCAGGCGAACAATCATTCCAAAGACGACGAGGAACGGGTCATTCCACTTTCAGGTGAGCAGTCCTTCCAAGAGAAGTTAACCGAGCAATTGCATTTGCTCTATTTGGATGACAAGCAATTTACCATTGCGGACGTGTTAATTGGAAACCTCGATGAATCGGGATATTTAAACCGAAGCATCGATGCAATCGTGGATGATTTGGCGTTCTCCATGAATTTGGATGCTCAGGAACACGAAGTTTTAGAAATCCTTCAATTGGTTCAAGAATTAGATCCTGCGGGAGTGGGTGCGCGAAACCTACAGGAATGTTTGCTGCTGCAAATCAAACGCAAACAGGATGGAGATATTTCTAGATTTACTGCGAAAAAAATACTGGAAGATTATTTTGAGGAATTTACCAAGAAGCACTACGATAAAATTGCTAAAAAACTTGAAATTGATGAGCAAGATTTAAAGGATGCCATTGATGAAATTCTAAAGTTGAATCCAAAGCCAGGTGGATCCATGATTGAATCTGCCAAAAATTATCAGCAAATCATTCCGGATTTCACCTTGTTTGAAAGTGAAGGACGCCTAGAGCTTTCTTTGAATGGTAGAAATGCACCTGAGTTAAAAATCAGTCGCGAATATGAATCGATGTTGCGGTCTTATGCCGAAGGAGCTAAATCGTCAAAATCCGATAAAGATGCATTGACCTTTGTTCGCCAAAAATTGGATGGAGCAAAGTGGTTTATAGATGCCATTAAACAACGTCAGCAAACCTTATTGTTGACAATGAGCGCCATCAAGGATTATCAAGAAGCGTATTTTTTAAGCGGCGATGAGACCAAATTACGCCCCATGATTTTGAAAGACATTGCGGATGTCATCGGATTGGATATATCTACGATTTCACGTGTGGCTAATTCGAAGTTTGTTCAAACAAATTATGGTATCTTTCCTCTTAAATATTTTTTCTCGGAATCGTTATCGACGGATAGTGGAGAAGAAGTGTCCACCCGAGAAGTAAAAAAAATCTTATCCGATGCGATTGAAGCAGAGGACAAACACAATCCATTAACAGATGAGAAATTAATGGATTTATTGAATGAAAAAGGCTACAATATTGCCCGACGAACCGTTGCTAAATACCGAGAGCAACTGAATATTCCAGTGGCGAGAATGCGCAAAGAACTATAAGTTATGAAAAGGATTTTAGCTCATTTTTTTTCTTGGATTTTTTTACCCTTGTTTATGCCAAGTTATGGCATTCTATTAACCATGTATGTTGCCTCACTTCCCAAGGATTTAACGCATGCATCCATGTTTTTATTGACACCAGAAATGAAGACAAGGTTACTTCTCTTGTTTTTCCTTTTCAGCGCGGCGGCACCGGGACTATCTTTTCTCGCGCTTCATCAGAAAAAAGTAATCAGCACCATTGACATTGAAAATCAACGCGAACGAAACATACCACTTTTGGTCATGATGGCGTATTCGCTTGTGCTCTTCCTCTTGTTTTTTTTCAAAGCCCCCGATCATGTTTTGCCCATTGCATTTTATGCCCTTCCGCTTGCTGGCTTATTAGTCACATCGATTTACATGGCGATTAACAAATGGATTAAAATTTCCTTACACGCTGGAGGTGCTGGGATATTAGTTGGATTTTTATTTGCCTATTATTTGGAACAGCAACAATTTAATCGATGGATTCTTCCTGCTGCCATTTTTGCTTCTGGATTAACCATCGCTTCGCGACTTTATTTGAACAAACACCGTCCGATTGAAGTTTATACAGGTTGGACACTCGCGGTGATCATTACCTTTGGCACCTATTTCATTTACTCGAACCTCATATGAAGTTGACGTTTCTTTTTTTATTTTCCTTGGTGTTTGCCTTTTTTGGATGCGTAGATCTGAAAAAAGAGGATTACCTAAAACGTATATCCAAGATGGAAAGGGCCTTGGATAACCTAGAGCAAAAACTAAATGCAAATGAAATAGATTCCTTGGTTGATTGGAAGCAAGCGACAAATAGTTTAGAACTCAGAATCAAGAATTACCTCACGCTTGATACCATTGACCTCATTCTTGGTAAAAAAATCGATGCCTATAAATTGATGCGGAGGAATTGGAACCCACTTGGAAAGCAATTCTTACAGTTGAAAAAGGAGATGAAGGAGGAACGAGAAACGCTTAAAAATTTGGAAAAGGACATCGAAAATGGCGCAGGAGATCGAGCAGCATATGAGCAATATTTGCATTTTGAAAAAAATAAAATCAAGCAACTTGAAGTAATGATGCAGGAATATGTAAAGTTGAAAGTGGAAACCTTACAAACCTATCATTCCTTGCACAATGAACTGAATCTATTTTCCATTGAACTACTTAGAAAATATAAGTTAAAACATCCATGAAAAATATCTTGGTCATCGTTTTTTGTTTTCTCTCTTATTTTTCCTGGTCTCAGACCGAGACGGATCTTCAATTAGCACAGTATTATTACACGAATGGTGAGTTTGATAAGGCAGTTATGTATTATGAAAAAATATATAGCAACGATCCGTCAAAAATTGTTTTTAATCGCTATTATGAGTGTTTAGTAGAAGTAAAGGATTTTAAAACAGCTGAGAAAGTCATAAAGAAACAAGTGAGTTTAAATCGGGGCGATATTGAATTGCGTGTCACCTTTGCTCAATTTTATGAAGAAATCAACGAAGGCGCCAAGGCAAAAAAAATCTATGACGAAATCATAGATGAGGTTAATAATAATCCTGGCTATACGATTCAACTTTACCAAGCATTTGTCGCCCGAGGTAAGTTTGATTTTGCAAAAATATGCTTGGATAAAGGACGAAAGCTAGCACCTTCTTACCCCTTTAATTTCCAGTATGCAGATTATTATTCCCTTATTGGCAACAAGTCAGAAATGATGCGTGAATATGTGGAGTATTTGGAATTGCAGCCAAGTATGAAAGAGTCTATTCAATTAGCGATTAATAGTAGAGTTGATTTAAGTAAAAGCGATGGACCAGATTTTATTTCCTTGAAGGAACTCCTCATAGCAAAAACACAAAAGCCGAATTCTCCTTTGATTTATTCGGATATGTTGATTTGGCTTTTCGTTCAAAATCAAAATTTTAATGGGGCTTTCGTTCAAGCACAGGCCTTGGATAAACGCATTCAAGGAGATGGTTCGCGTGTGTTCGAATTGGGATTGGTTTGTGTTGAGAACAAGTCGTATGAGGTGGCTCGCAAGTGTTTTGATTATGTCATCACACTAGGCTCAAATCAGCCTTTGTATTTTGAAGCTCAGAAATCGTTATTAAATACGCGGTTTATGGAAATCACCACGAATCGCGCATATTCTTCTCAAGAAATTAGTGCCACGATTCAAGACTACAATGAGGCTTTAGAACGATTGGGAAAAACAAGATTCACCTTTCAAATCATGCTTGAATTAGCGCACATTAAGGCGTTTTATGGCAATCAAATCACAGAAGCAATCAATTTATTAAACTATGTATTGCAACTACCTGGCCTTACAGATATGCAAAAGGCCCAGGCAAAAATGCAACTAGCGGATGTCAATGTGCTTGGTGGTGACATTTGGGAAGCATCGTTATTGTACATGCAAATAGATGCGGACTTCAAATTTGAACAAATTGGAAACGAAGCAAAGTTTAAAAATGCACGGGTTTTTTATTTTGATGGTGAATTCGATTTCGCCCAAGGACAATTGAATGTCTTAAAAGAATCTACCTCTAAAATGATTGCGAATGACGCTTTACAATTATCTGTGATGATCACGGATAATTACGGTTTAGATAGTAATTATCAAGCAATGCTTTGGTTTGCAAGCGCTGAGCGATTGATCGAACAACACAAATACGATTCTGCATTTGTGCTTTTTGACAGCATCCAAATCAATTTCCCAATGCATGCGTTGGCGGACGAAATTCTTTTTCGCAAAGGAAAAGCGATGGAACAGCAAGGAAAATGGAACGAAGCATTAAACTACTATTCTGATCTACTGAAATTTCATGCGGACGACATCTTAGGTGATGATGCGCTTTTTCGCATGGCGGATATCGAAGAGAATCAATTAGTAAACAAAGAAAAAGCGCTTGAATATTACAAGCGCTTAATGATTGATTTCAAAGGAAGTTTATTCTCAACAGAGGCAAGAAATCGCATTCGTTTCCTCAGAGGAGATGCGAACATCGAGCTAGACTCTGAAGAACTTTAGCTTAGTGTAAGTCGGGCATCTCACGTGTAAATGCCGGAATACCAGTTACATCCATACCTGTAATTAGCAAGTGAATATCATGTGTTCCTTCATAGGTCACAACAGACTCCAAATTGGCCATGTGGCGCATCATAGAGTATTCGCTTGTAATACCCATTCCACCGTGAATCTGTCTTGCCTCACGTGCAATGTTTAAAGCGATTTCAACATTGTTTCGTTTCGCCATGGAAATTTGTGCAGATGTTGCGCGCCCCTCATTTCTTAACTGGCCAAGTCTAAATGTCAATAATTGAGCCTTCGTGATTTCAGTGATCATTTCCGCTAATTTCTTTTGAATCAACTGGAAAGAACCAATCGGAACGTTAAATTGAGTGCGCTCTTTCGAGTAGCGAAGTGCTTGATCGTAACAGTCCATCGCAGCACCTAAAGCACCCCAGGCAATTCCAAAACGAGCGGAGTCAAGACAACTTAAAGGAGCACCTAATCCAGACCTTCCCGGTAGAATATTTGATTTTGGAACTTTCACATTGTCGAAAATCAATTCTCCGGTGGCGGAAGCACGAAGGGATAGTTTTCCGTGCATTTCTGGAGTGGAAAATCCTTCCATTCCTCGTTCAACAACTAGTCCATGAATTCGTCCGGTTTCGTCTTTTGCCCAAACAACGGCGATGTCTGCAAATGGGGCGTTTGAAATCCACATTTTTGCACCGTTTAAAATCACGTGATCACCGGCATCTTTAAAATTGGAAATCATTCCACCTGGATTTGAACCATGATCTGGTTCTGTCAATCCAAAACATCCCATCATTTCACCCGTTGCCAATTTAGGCAGGTATTTTTGTTTTTGTTCTTCAGAACCATATTTCCAAATGGGATACATCACGAGAGAAGATTGAACCGATGCGGTAGAACGAAGTCCGGAATCGCAACGTTCTAATTCTTGCATGATTAATCCGTAGGAAATCTGATCTAAGCCAGGTCCACCATATTCTTCTGGAATATAAGGTCCAAATGCACCGATTTCTCCAAGTCCTCTCAAGAGGTGCATCGGAAATGTGGCATTCTCATAATGTTCATCTATTATCGGGGAAACCTCTTTTTTAACCCATGCTCTTGCAGCATCGCGCACCAGTTTGTGCTCTTCGGATAATAGGTCATCCATACCATAGTAATCCGGGTGTGTAAACAAATCTGTTTTCATATGTTACTTGTTTGACGACAAAAGTAAGTAAATATTAAAATGTTGACCCCATTCATTTTTGAATTAATTTTGCAAACAATGCAATTTATCCTACTCAGTCAATTTCAGTTAATCGAACGCGATACCCAATTGAATAGTTACCTGCTCGTAATTATTTTACTCTGCTTTGCTTTTGTCGGTATTGCGAGGGTGGCTCAACCGGATTTAATCATGCAAACATTTGTTGGCTTTTTCAAGATGAAGCGAGTTGATAACGCTGGATTCGAAGGGAGCAAGTTACAGCCTAGTATGACGGCGCTGATTATTTTAAATTACCTGGTTTCACTCGGAACAGGGGCATTTTTAATGCTCATTCAGAAAACTTCTTTTACACTGGCCCTGAACCTATCACTGGTACTAGTAGCCGTTCTTTCGCTCCTTCATACCATTAATTTTCGTTTGGTTGCCATGCTTTCCGGAGAAAGGTCCATTTTAGATATGATGAGCGCCATAAACAAACAAGTGTGGTCTTTTGGTGGATTCTTACTTCTGATATTAGCTTTGTTTTGGGTTTTAAATCAAGAAGCGCAAACTCAATTTGAGCGCGTTTTTGTGCTTTTGGTTATTTCTTTAATGGCATGGAGAATGGTAAAAGGACTTCTATTGGCGCTGCAATTAAGATTTAAATGGTATTATTTAATTTTGTATCTTTGCACCCTAGAAATATTGCCTTTGTTGATTTTAATAAAATTAGCCTTAGGATATTTCACAAAAATGGTGTGATATTTTATTACGTAAAAACAACGGAACTTGGCCATCAAGACAATTTTAGTTTCGCAGCCTAAGCCAGAGGGAGAGAAGTCTCCTTATTACGACTTAGCTGAAAAGTACAAGTTGAAAATAGACTTTCGTCCATTTATCAAAGTAGAAGGAGTTGACCCTAAGGAGTTTAGAGCACAACGTGTTAACCTTGCAGAACACACTGCGATTATCTTAACCTCGAAAGTAGCTGTTGATCATTTTTTCCGAATTGCAGAGGCAACACGATTTGATGTTCCAGATACAACTAAATATTTCTGTATAACGGAGGCTGTCGCATTGTATCTTCAAAAATATGTGACTTACCGTAAAAGAAAAATCTTCTTTGGGAAACAAACCATTGACGAATTGGCAGAAATGATGAAAAAGCACAAGAATGAAAAGTACTTGTTGCCATGCACAGATATTCTGCGAGACAATATACCATTGACACTAGAACAATATAATATCCCTTTCACGAAAGTTATATTATACAGAACGGTTGCTTCTGATTTATCAGATTTGGAAGACGTATATTACGATATGTTGGTCTTTTTTAGTCCAGGTGGAATCGAATCTTTGTTTAAGAACTTTCCTGACTTTAAACAAAATGATACGACCATTGCAGCCTTTGGGCCTACAACGGCGAATGCAGTCATTAAAAACAATTTACGCTTAGACATTCACGCCCCACATCCGAAAGCTCCTTCTATGGTAGGCGCGATTGAACTGTTTATCAAAGATCAGCTAAAAAAGAAATAGAATTATATCAAAAAATTCTCGGATTGACTTTTTTTTTCTTCGATCATTCTTACTATATTTACCCAAACTTAAATTTTAATTCATGAAAAAACTATTATTCTCAGCTTTATTGCTTGTGTCAGGAGTTAGCGCGAATGCACAGTTAGCAAATGGAAGTGTTGCTCCAAACTGGACTTTCACTGACTTGAATGGTACAACTCAATCTTTGTATTCATACTTAGATCAAGGAAAAACCGTTTTTATTGATGTATCTGCTGCTTGGTGTGGTCCATGTTGGAACTACCACAACACGCACGCTTTACGCGATTTGTATGAAAACCATGGCCCATCTGGATTGCCAAGTGTTGTTGCCGGTACAACCAATGATGTTATGGTATTCTTCTTAGAAGGAGAGTTATCAAACACTGAAGCACAATTACATGGTCCAGCTGCTGCAACTGGTGCTGCTGCAACGGCAACACAAGGTGACTGGGTAACAGGAACTACTTATCCAATCGTTGACCTTCCAAACACTGCTGCAGGTCAAGCATTTATGTCAGGTTATAACATTGCTTATTTCCCAACAGTTTACAAAATTTGTCCGAACAGAATCATTGAGGAAGTTGGTCAAGCTACAGCAGCGAACTTGTATGCATCAGTTGCTTCATGTCCAGCACCAGCTTCTCAACCAGCTGACGTTGCGGCATTGGCATACACAGGTGCATTGGTACATTGTGAAGGTTCTTACACGCCATCTGTTCAAATCCAAAACAACGGAACATCTGCATTAACAAGTGCAACTGTTACGATTACAGTTGGAGGAACAACGGTTTCAACAGGTTCTTACACAGGAAACTTAGCTACATATGGTGTAGCGAATGTGACATGTACACCAATCGCAAACTTTACAGGAGCTACTTTATCTGTAACTGTTACGACAACAGGTGATGCTTCCGCATCAAACAACAACGTTTCTGCAACTATTGCTCCAGCGGCTAACGCAGCGTCTCAATATGTGACAGTAAACATTACAACTGACTACTACGCTTCTGAGACTTCTTGGAACATCAAAAACAGCACAGGTGCAGTAGTTGCACAAGGTGGTGGTAACTGGGCAGATATGACAACTGGTGCAGCTGGTCAAACAGTTCAAACTCCAGTTCAAGTTACATTGAACCCAACACAATGTTATACATTCGAAATCTTGGATGCATACGGTGACGGAATCTGTTGTAACTATGGAAACGGTGCATATTCAGTAACAGACGCTTTAGGTGCAGTTGTTGTTTCCGGTTCTCAGTTTGCTTCTAGCGAGCAAAAAGCATTCAAAACAGGAGTATTAGGATTAAACGAAATGGAAACAATCGCATTGAACGTTTACCCGAACCCTGCATCTGATGTATTGAACGTAACTTTCGAAGCGAACAACGCTGATTTCGTTATCACATTAACGGATCTTCAAGGACGTGTTATTTCATCTAAAGAAATGACAAACTTGAACGGTACGCAATTGGTATCATTTGCTACAGCAAATGTTGCTGGTGGTAGCTACATCGTAACAGTTGCTTCTAACGGTACTAAAACAACTAAAAACGTTGTGATTAAATAATCACTTTCACGATTTGGAAACGCCCTCAATTGAGGGCGTTTTTTTTTGACCATACTTTATGTTTATACCTTTTCAAACGGAAATAACGATTCCACTTCCTACGAAGTTTACCTTTCCATTTTATTACGACCCGCATCCAATTGCACTCCTTGCGGCTCAAGAATTAAAAACCAGGTTAGTAAGTCAGGAATTTAATCATGATTTCGGCATTGATCAAACCGAACGGAAGGGAGCAATTGGAAAAATGTTTGGTGTGCTCGTGGTTCAAAAGAACAATGGGGATTTAGGATACCTGGCTGCTTTTTCTGGAAAATTAGGAAACTCTAACCATCATGAAGGATTTGTTCCGCCTGTATATGACTTATTAGATCCCGCAGGGTTTTTTAGAAGAGAAGAAATGGAAGTCCATTCATTGACATTGAAACTGGAAAAATTACTAGTGGAAGAAGAATATCTTTCCATTCAATTAAAAACGGAACATGCAAAAAACACCTTTCAATCTTGGCTGGTAGAAGCTAAAGCGGAATTGAAACGACTGAAAAAAGAACGCCAACTGAAACGTGAAGCTGCAGATCAGGAAGCTACATTAGCATACCAACTTCTATTAGAAAAACTGAAAGAGGAAAGCATTACTCAACAAATACAATTTAAACAGCAACAATTTTCCAGACGGAGGGAATTAGCAGAATTAGAAGAAAACTTGGCTTTATGGGAAAAGAAAATCGCTGATTTAAAAGAACAACGAGCGACCATGTCAGCCAATGTTCAAACCCGAATATTCAATGCTTACACCTTCTTAAATAAGGAGAAAAAAGAGAAAAGTTTATTAGCCATTTTCGAAGAGACTCCCTTTAAAACGCCTCCTGCTGGCGCAGGAGAATGCGCCGCACCGAAATTAGTGCAATTTGCTTATTCTCATGACTTGAAGCCCATCGCATTGGCCGAATTTTGGTGGGGAATGTCTCCAGATTCAGAGGTCAAGGTACATCAGGAATTTTATCCAGCATGCCGGGGAAAATGTGAACCCATTTTAAGACATATGTTAGAGGGGATTGAAATGGATATCAATCCAATGAGTATAAATCCTGCAGAAGGAAAGGAATTGTCAATTCTGTTTGAAGATGATTACTTGCTCTTAGTCAATAAACCTGCTGAGTTTTTATCGGTTCCTGGAAAATCAATCGAGGACTCTGTTCAAACAAGAATGCAACAAAAATACCCGAAAGCGACAGGACCCTTACTGGTGCATCGACTGGATATGTCAACATCCGGGATCATCTTAATTGCGAAGCAAAAGGATATCCATGAGTCTTTGCAAAAACAGTTTTTAAAACGCACCGTTCAAAAAAGATATTTTGCACGCTTACAGGGGTATGTCAAGTCGAGCAGTGGTGAGATTGAACTGCCCTTACGTGTTGACCTTGAAGATCGTCCACGTCAACTTGTTTGTTATGAACATGGAAAACCGGCTCTTACTAAAT
>JAHEMQ010000009.1:38822-69199 GCA_024643555.1 Crocinitomicaceae bacterium
AATAAAGTTCGGCCACAAGATGGACAGGAAATGTACTCTGTTTTTGAAATGCGTGTTCGAGTAGCCTGAAGAATTCCAAAGGAAGTTGAGTTTGTGAGCGTCTTGGGCTGAACAGACTCAATCCAAATGCCATCTCCGTAACCGTCAATGAACAATGAACCGGCATCGCTGGAAACATTCAACTGAAATTTCTCCGCATCACGTTCATCCGAAGTGATTTTTAAAATGACTGCATGTTTGCTCTGAACTTGATTTAGTCGACTGAAAAAGTGACGAAACAACTGTGTTTTATTGTCGTAGTTGCTGCTCAAAATTAGGATTACATTCGGATAAGCATGCAGTTCAACTGGAAGCTCATCCTCTGCGTTCAGATGTAAGAAAGCACGTTGATCCTTGGAGATTTCTGGTAATTCACTAGGTAGAATTAAAGGATAAAATCCAGTTCGATCCGAATGGATATTTTTCCAATGATGATAGTCACAAATCACACCAAGTGTTCCGGGAATTTCAAAGGACAAGTCATTTTCCCCAATGTACACATAGTCAGCTGCCAAGTCTTGAAGGTTCCATTTATCCAAGTTCACGGAATACGTATAGCCAAAACCAAAGAAGTTAGCAGGTGTAATGTTTGTTTTTGCGGATAAATCTGCCACTACAACGGGAACATGTTTTCCCCCAATATTGTGAATTTCTTGGCTTTCTCGTCTGCTATATACAAAAGGATTGTGGGCAAGAGTAGTTTGCGAAGAATCGATCGGTAAAATGTGCTGTTGTTCGTATTTCTCTGCCAGTTTGCGTGCCACAGGAATTTCGAATTCAGGTTCTTCCGTCAGGGAAACACGGATGGTGTCGCCAATTCCATCTTCTAGTAAGGCTCCGATTCCTACAGCAGATTTAATGCGTCCATCTTCTCCATCACCAGCTTCTGTCACGCCTAAATGCAAGGGGTAACAACGCCCGTTTAACATCATTCGATGCACCAATAAACGATAGGCTTGTACCATCACCAAAGTGTTACTTGCCTTCATGGAAATGACTAACTCGTTGAAATCATTCTTTTCACAAATATGGATGAATTCCATGGCAGATTCCACCATTCCTTCAGGAGTATCACCGTAGCGACTGAGGATTCTATCTGAAAGCGATCCGTGGTTTGTCCCAATGCGCATCGCCGTTCCGTTTTCCTTGCATAAAAGAACGAGCGGAGTAAATTTATTTTCTATGCGAATAAGCTCCGCGTGGTAACTTTCATCCGTGTAGTCGAGCTCTTCAAATTTCTTTTTATCTGCGTAGTTTCCTGGATTTACACGTACTTTTTCGATCAACTTAGCAGCAATCTCTGCAGCATTCGGTGTAAAGTGGATATCGGCAACCAACGGAACATGATAACCTAAGTCATTCAAACGACGGTGGATTTCACCCAGATTTTCTGCTTCATTTTTGCTGGGAGCGGTTAATCGAACTAATTCACAGCCAGCATCAATCATTCGTATACTTTGCGCCACTGATGCATCCGTATCCATCGTGTCCGTCGTTGTCATGGATTGTAAACGGATGGGATTTTCTCCACCCATTTTTAAAGTTCCTATACGCACTTCAAGCGTTGGAAGTCGTTTTCTGTTGAAAGGATCAATGCAATAGGTTGAATTCATGTATGAGTGATGTAAATAGTCCTAACAAAAGTACGGATAGTTTGTTTTTTAAATTGGGAATTTGGTGTGATATTTGTTTCGTTGAAAATTAAAAAAATCAATGATTGTTTTTAATCGTGTTTTACTGGGATTGATTTTATGTTTCTTTATGTCATGTGAACATCCTGAAAAGAAGTCAAGACAATTGAAGAGTCAGCCAAAGCATAAAATCACCACGCCACAAAAGTTGGATAAAAAACGTCAACGAATCATACCACAAGAAATCCCTGTTATGCACATTGAGCCAAATCCACCAGGACCAGGACTGATTCCGTATTATTCGGGAGAACCACCTGTCGTTCATCCAATAATGGATGCCATGTTAACACAGGCTGATACTATTTATGATGTTGCAGCATTCATGCCGGAATTCCCGGGAGGTCAGGAAGCATTAAGGAATTACCTTCAATCGAATTTGGTTTATCCGGAAGACGCAAAGGAGCTAGGAGTAGAGGGAAAGGTAATATTGAGCTTTGTTATATTTGAGGATGGCAGCATTCAACAAGGAACCATTCTTCGCGGAATCAATGGAAATAAAACGTGTGAAAAAGAAGCGCTGCGTTTAATTAAACGCATGCCCAAGTGGACGCCAGGTAAAAATGAACTTGGATGTACGTTAAAAGTACGCGTCAGAATGCCTGTCGTTTTTAGCTTGGATTAGTCAACAGTTTGTAATTCAATGCGAAATGTTGTCCCTTCGTTTTCTTTGGATGTAAATGAAATCATTCCCCCATGTTTTTCGACGATTTGTTTTACCAGAGATAGTCCGATGCCACTTCCTGAAGATTTTGTGGTGAAATGAGGGGTGAAAATACGCTCGGACTCTTTTTCTGAAATCCCACAACCATTATCAATAACTTCAATGAGGCAAAGATGCTCGATAATTGAAATGCGAACATGTATTTTCCCTTTCTCAATTCCCAATAAGGCCTGTTGTGCATTTTGAAGTAAATTGACCATTACTTGGGTCCATAAATTACGGTCCACATTCACGTAAACATCTTGTAAAGGTTTTTCGAACGAGAATATAATTTGACCTTCATTTTCATATAAATGCACTACCTTTTGAATGAGTTCTACCAAGTTTTCTCGATGGAAAATGACCTCTGGCATTTTAGCAAACTGTGTAAATTCATTTGCCATTCGCGATAATCCATCGATTTGTTCAATCAAGGAATCCATGACGCGCTGTAGCTGTTTTTCACTTTCTTCATTGGATGGATCATAACTCCTCATCAAATGTTGAATACTCAATTTCATGGGAGTCAACGGATTCTTTATTTCATGAGCGATTTGTTGAGCCATTTCCCTCCAAGCTATTTCCCGTTCTGTAGAGGCAAGTTTTTGGGCGGCCTCGCGAAGTTCCTCTAGTTTTTCATTGTAGGCCTGAACAATGGCTCCAATTTCATCCTTTTGATGGTAGACAATGCGTTTGTTTTCTTTCCCAAATTGGATATTAGCCATGTGTCGTTTGAGCATATTCAAAGGCGAAATCAGCCAATTAGAGACCAATAGTCCAATGATAACAGATAATGCTAGAAGTAGAATGAAAA
Source organism: Crocinitomicaceae bacterium (assembly GCA_024643555.1). Lineage (GTDB taxonomy): Bacteria > Bacteroidota > Bacteroidia > Flavobacteriales_D > Crocinitomicaceae > UBA952. The sequence continues at coordinate 42,067 of JAHEMQ010000009.1, forward strand.
CATTGATGATCGATGTCACAAAGGTTTCAATTTGATTTTCATAATCCTGTTGCTGACCGAAATGTTGTAAATTGATATACCCAATTTCATGATGATCTTGGTTGAAAATGGGTAGATAAGAGGAAATATACGTAAGTTCTCCAATCTCTTCCGAATGTGAAAATGAACTACCATGCTGATCAATTAACTTTCGCATGGCTTCTGGATTCATTTGCTCACTTACGAGTCCTAAATCAAAAATCTTTGGCCGAGAGGTAGCAACTAATAATCCATGTGGGTCGTATACATTGACATCTGTTTTAAAGACAACAGAGATTTTCTGAAGGATATTCTGCAGCACTTCTCGGTCGCGACTTACCATCAATCCTGTGTTCGTTCCTAATTCTGTTTTCAATTCTTCTTGAATCGAACTAAGTTTTTCTTGAATGTTTCGCCGCGTAAATCCTTCGTATTGTTTCCCAACAAACACACCACTTCCGACACCGTATAGTAACAGCGAAAGGACAATGACCATCACAAAAGCAATTTGAATTTTGAAGGCAAACGACAAATCCAAGCCACTTATCACTGCGCCTCCATTAACCAAATAAATCACGAGAAGTAAAATTCCCCAAAAACAGAAGATGTAGGCGAAAGAAGTGATATAATCAAACCAAGTGGTGGATTTAACGGAAATCACCAGTGCATTTTGCGCTGACTTTCGGTAATAATAATGACTGAATCCATTGAGCTGCATCGTTCCTTCTTTCGAGCGATTTGCCAGGAAGGCTGAAAGTGAAACAGGAAAGGTATAGTTGCCAGATTGGTGGATTAATTGTCCTTCAGAATATTTCGCAATCGAATAATTTTCTAAGGAATTCATGACATTTGCTTTGTCTGAAATCAACAATCGTGGAAATCCAATCTCTTCTGGAATGCGTTTTGATTTCAAGCGAATGCTGAGCATAAATGGCTCTTTTGTTGAAAAGATCTTTTGAAGAATGATGTATGTTAGTCCATTTTCTTCATGTGGCATAAAATGAATGGAGCCATCAATATCGGAAACTTGGCCATGTTTGGTGATGAGGGATTCTAATTGCTTTAAGGTATATGAATCAGAAGAGAAACAGGAGCGTCCTTCTGCATCAAAAACGTTGAATTGAAGCTCGTAACCATCCCACAATCCATGAAAATAGCGTTTTTCCAAAATGGTTGATAACAGGTGTGCATTAATGCCATTTGTCGTGCTATCGAGTACTTGTCGAAATATGGAATCATATCCAATTTTCTCCTTGAGCTCTAGGTATTCAAGTTCGAGATTCACATCCCTTTCTGTTGCTAGGTTCTTCGCGTAAATGGCCCGATTCTCTAAATCCTTCTGCTCATTCTTTTGAATCAATTCATGAACGAAAATGAAGGAAAACAAACTAAGTAATAACAAATGGAAAGAAAATTGCTGCAGCTTTGTTCTATCCGAACCAAACATCAAATGGATGAAACAAACAATCGTGGGAAACAACCAAGTGACGATCGAAAAGGTTAACGGATTTTTAAAATCCCAATAAATGAGAAGTATTGTGCTGAAAAATAGTGCAAAAAGCAATTGTTTTTTTTGTTTCTCAAATGCTTGAACCATTCCGAAAAGAATCTTTTGAAAACTGATAAATAATAAGCCAATAAGACCAAAAAAGACAAATGAGAGGCTATTTAAATCAAAGAAATGGCTGAAATTTAAAGGGATTGTTGAATGCAATAAAAGCATATTTATCAGGGAGACGATGATCCACCATGCACCTAGAACCCCCACAAACTGTATCCACTTAGAGATAGGGTGTAGATTTTCTTTCAATGACTTGAAAAGGGTGATGAGTCCAAATGCGATCAAAATGCTATTGATGCAAAAATCAAAAAACCGAGGAAACCACTCGTTAAAGGCAAATAGATTTGCATCTAAAAAACTTGCCTGGGGAAAGGCAATATCAAGCGGAACCTCAAACAAAAGCAAACGGACGCATACCATCGTCCATAGAAAAATCCAACGCCCGCTCGTTCGTTTTTTTACGATTTCATAACAGGCATACAAGAGACTGACAAGCCCAATTAACAAGAATGGTAGAATGGCCCAATTATTTTCCTCCTGAGGGTTTTTCAATGGAACGATAGAAAAGCAATACCGTTTTGCATGGTTGTAAATCGGAAATCCTTGATCGGAATCAAGGGAAATTCGAAAAGAATGGTTTCCAAAAATGGGGTTTGGTGTCGAATGTATGTACGCGTTGGAATAGGTATACTCACTGAGAATGGAAAATGAGGCCGAACAACTATATGTCCCTTTTTTGACGATAGTGCCATAGTACCAACCATTTTGAAGTTTACAAATACCGTTGCAGGGAAATTGAAACGTTGTATAATTGGAAACAGGCACTTGATTCGTATTCCATCGCATCAAACGGTCGTACCGATAAATGTGAATATTCAAGTGCTCATTTGTTGGCACTTCCCCCTTAATAAGGTACATTTTAAGTGCTAAAGCAGCACTTTTTCTTAATTGTTTTTCTTTTTGTTGGAATACTGTTTGGAATTTATCAATCGAAATTAACCGATTGTTAACTTGATTCAACTGAAGAACAATAAAACAGGAAAACGAAAGAATAGCAAGTAAAAAATACTTGTATTTCATGGATATATGCACCCATTTTCGCATGCCTAAACCACTGTATTGGATATGTGCGAAAGCGCTATATGAAGTTTTACGAAATCTTCATCGGCACGGTGATCATTTCGAAAAACAAAGTGGGCTTGACCTTTATATGGTTCGATGTAATTTTGATAACAAGGCAGCACGTGGTGATCCCATTGGTAAATGATTTCGGATCGTTTATATCCCCTGGTTTCTTGATCACGGTAAATGCGTCTGTCTAGTTGAGTTTGATGGTCAACATCTACAAAGATACTGAAGTCTAATTTTTCAAATACCTTTTCGTAATGAAACAAAAACAGACCTTCCACAATAATCACTTCACTTGGTTGAATGGTCAACAGTACATGCTTATTTGGGGGAGCGTTGAAAAAGTACTCTTTTACTTCAATCGGATTTCCTAGTACCAATTCATGTAAATCTTGCTCTAACTTTTCTTGATTTAAAGCCGTTGGTAAATCAAAATTCACTTTTCCATTGTGATCCAAGGATTGCATTTCAATCGGATGGTAGTAATTATCCATGGAAAATACAGAAGGAGTCACGCCATCAAAAGATTCTGACAATCTCCTTAGCAAGGTGGTCTTCCCCGCACCACTTCCTCCACAAATCCCAACAACGAATGGTTTCTTTTTCATGTTCAATCCTTCTCACAAATATACAACATGTCCCGTAGGTTTTTCATTTCAATTTTAATCTAACTCAAAGAAAAATCGTAACTTTCCTCTCACTATTAAGCCCCTTATGAAAAAATTAAGTTTATGCATTGCCATGTGGATTTGTGGCTTGTCTTTACAAGCACAAATGAAACTGGGCGATAAAGCGATCATGTTAGATGATCAATTGCAAAGCACAATTGGTGAAACTACTTCGTTAAATGACAGCAAAAAGCCCAATGGTCTTTTGGTGGTTTTTTCATGTAATACCTGTCCATTTGTAGTTGGAACGGAGGATTTTCCTGGTTGGGAACGTCAATATAATTCCTTGTATCGTTATGCAGACAGTTTGCGAATTGGGATGTTGTTGGTGAATTCCAACGAAGGGAAACGACAAGCTGCAGATTCTTATACCGAAATGCAAAAACATGCTGCGGAACAGCACTATCAAATGGCATATGTCGTTGATGTAAATTCCACCATGGCGAACGTATTTGGCGCAAAAACCACTCCGCACGTGTTTTTGTTAAACGACGAAATGAAATTGGTGTACATGGGATCCATTGACAATATTTGGGACAAAGAACGCAAAGAAGACATTCCTTATCTGAAAAATGCCATGACTGAAATGGCAAGTCACAAAAAAATAAAAACGTCCTCCACTCCTCCGAAAGGTTGTGGCATTAAACGCATCTCGAATTAAACTTGATTATGAAAACTAAGCTGACTTTATTACTCGCACTTTTCGCATTCAATAGCTTTTCCCAACAAGGCGATGGTTGGAAAAAATCGTACAAGTCCTCTATTAACTTAAAGGAATTGTCAAGAATCAATTTCCCACAACCAGACATTCAGGCCTTGAGGGCTGAGGATGAATTAGTGGATGGAACCGGAACGGCACCATGGCGCTTTGGTTGGAATAACTACACGAATTTAAATACGGATAATTCAGGTACCTGGACAAATCTTCCAAATGGAGATCGTATTTGGCATTTGGTAGTGCATTGTGAAAATGCACTAACGATTAATTTAACTTTTGAAAACACCGTGATTCCAACTGGTAATGAGTTGTATATTTTCAACCCTGAAAAAGATTTTATCCTTGGAAATTTTACAGCGAATCATTTATTCGAAGGACAACTCGGAACAGAATTAGTGCCAGGAAGCACCTCAATTGTGGAATACTTCGTTCCTAAAAATAATCCGCAAGGACATGTGCAAATTGGCGTCGTAACCCATGGATATCGCACCGCTGCAGAGTTCCAACAAAAAGCCTTTGGTAGTTCGGGCTCATGTAACAGAAATGTGAATTGTTCGGAAGGCTTACCTTGGACACAGCAACGCAATGGGGTGGTGATGTTGGTATCAGGGAGCAGTGGCTTTTGTTCGGGATCATTGATTAACAATACATTGAACGATGGAAAACCATATGTATTAACAGCTGATCACTGCTACAGTAATCCTGCTTCTTGGATTTTCCGCTTTCAATGGCAGTCCCCAGATTGTAATAATCCTGCGGCCTCCCCAACTTTTCAATCCTTGTCAGGAGCAGTATTGCGCGCCAGAGCAACGGCTTCTGACTTTTGTTTGGTAGAAATCACTGGGGGATTATCGTCAGGAACTGTGCCAATTGCCTATACACCTTATTTTGCAGGTTGGGATCATTCTGGAAACACGCCTTCATCCGCAGTTGGAATTCACCATCCTTCCGGAGACATTAAAAAGATCTCCTTGGAAAACGACCCATTGATTTCGACAACGTTTGGAAGTTGTCCGGCAAATAGTCATTGGGGAGTGACGAACTGGGATAGCGGTGTGACCGAAGGTGGTTCTTCAGGATCTCCTTTGTTTGACCAAAATCACCGAATTATTGGACAACTTCATGGAGGTGCCTCTGCTTGTGGTGGTGCAAATTTATCCGATGAGTATGGAAAACTGAGTGTTTCATGGGAACCTGCAGGAAGCAATACAACCAATCAATTGAAATGTTGGTTGGATCCAAATAATGCGGGGGCGCAATTCATAGATGGATTCGATCCTGCAAATGCAACAGTGGCTCAATTGGATGCTGGTCTGTCCAGTCCAATTTTAGAAGCAACAGCATTTTGTGGAACAAACTATGCTCCGAAAGTGACCATTGCGAATTCGGGAACAACTACCTTAACTTCTGCACTAGTTACTTATTCCATTGATGGAGGAGCTAGTCAGCAATATAATTGGAGCGGTTCCTTAGCCCAATGGCAAACGGCTTTAATTACACTTCCAGCCTTGAATTTATTGCCAGGAAGCCACACGTTTAGTGCGACAGTGTCCAATCCAAATGCTGGAACAGATGAGAATGCAGTGAATGATGTAGCTACTACGACAATTACAATTGATCCTATTGATCAAACAATGGGGTTATTGAAAGTGACCTTGTTAACAGATAATTATCCGGATGAGACTTACATGGAATTAACTGCAAGTAATGGAACAGTGATTTGGTTTGAAGGAAACGAAAGTTTTGTCGGAAATTATGGCACAGGAAATAGTCCGGCTCCTACGGATCCAACAAGTCCGTTAGCTGGAAATACCACGTATAACTATGATATTCCAATTTCAGTTACAGATTGTTACACGTTTACCATCTACGATTATTATGGAGACGGATTAGGAGCATCACAATGGGGTGGTTCAAATGTAGACGGGAATTTGACATTAATGGACAATGCCTCAACGGTGATTTACACGCTAGCCGCTGCAGATTTTGGTGCTCAAACATCCGATGTGATTAAAAACACCGATAACTCTGGCGTAGAAGAACTAGGATTGATTCAGTGGAATGTTTTCCCGAATCCAACCAAAGGGAATTTAACGGTGACCATTCAACAGGGACAAGCAAACGATTTGGTGATCGTCGATTTGTATGGGAAAACCATTTTGCGTCAAGCAGTTCAAAATAACATTGGAAACGTGAATACGGAGCCTTTAGCTAATGGTACTTATTTTGTGAAAGTCAATTTCGCGAATGGAGCGAGTTCCATGAAGGCCTTTATTAAACAATAAGAACGTAAAGGAATGGCAGGAATTTATGTGCACATTCCTTTTTGTAAGAAGCGATGTTCCTATTGTGATTTTCATTTTTCAACGACCTTTTCTAGCTATCGCAGTGAGCTTATTGCTGCGATATGCCTAGAGCTAGTCTTGCGTAAAGATGAGTTGAATGCTGAAGAAATTCAAACCATTTATTTTGGTGGGGGAACGCCAAGTCTATTAAACGAAACGGAGCTCTCACAAATTATGGAGTGCATACATACGCACTACCAAGTGATAACGGATGCGGAAATTACCTTTGAAGTGAATCCCGATGATGCACAGGAAGCAAATTTAAGGACGTGGAAAAAATGTGGCATTAATCGCTTGAGTATTGGACTTCAATCATTTCAAGAAAGTGATTTGAACTGGATGAATCGCTCGCATACCTTGAAACAGGGAACCGACGCTGTCAGACTTGCTCAAGCCATCGGATTCACAAACATTAGCATTGATCTTATTTATGGATTGCCTGATTTATCCAATGAGCAATGGCTAGCACATTTAAATCAAGCCGTTTCATTAAAGGTTCAGCACATTTCGTCCTATTGTTTGACCATTGAACCGAAAACAGTACTCCTTCATCAAGTTCAAAAAGGAAAATTGGCTCGGCCAAGTGAAGACCAGCAAAGTGAGCAATTCGAGCTGATGGTGGGCACGTTAAAAAATGCTGCTTATGAGCAATACGAAATATCCAATTTTGCCAAAGATGAGATGTATGCCAGACATAATTCATCCTACTGGAATTTAACCAATTACATCGGAGTAGGTCCAAGCGCACATTCCTTTAATGGAAAAGTACGCAGGTGGAACATTGCAAATAACACGAAGTATTATCAGCAGGTTGGGAAAAACGATCATTGGTTTGAGCAAGAAGTACTCAGCGACACCGCACAATGGAACGAGTGTTTTTTAACAGGCCTCCGAACAAAATGGGGAGTTTCTAAAGAAAAAATAGAACGATTTGGAGGCTTTCAAGCGACGGAAAGAAAGCAATTAGAATCTTATTTGTTGTCAGGATTAATGGTAGAAGAATCCACTTGTTTGAGACTCACCGAAAAAGGTAAATTACAAGCAGATGGGATCTCGTCCTCCTTCTTCCGTCTAGATTAATCGTTTAATTTACCAATATAAATCTGTGGCCCGTCGATGCGAACCGGGCGTTTAAGAAAGGTATATTCATCTAAAATAAATTGCCTCATTTCTTGTTCAGTGAGCTGTTTGTCCTTTAAGCCAAGTGATTTGTACTTCATGGCGCGTTTCGAAAACAGGGCCTCGTAAGACCCTGCTCGTTCCTTCATCTCATCAAGTTCCTCAGGTGAAATGCCGGCGGACTTGATGTCAATGATGTCATATTCGGACACATCCGAAAATGCTTTTAATAGTTTGCGACAATTGTCACAGGTGTTTAACTGATAAATGCGTTTCATTAACAAAACTCATCATACGCCGCCGCTAGGTTAGCTGCAATCATTTGAGCACTTCCTCCTTCAATGTGATGTCTTTCTAAAAAGTGTACCAACTTCCCATCCTTGAATAAGGCGATTGATGGAGATGATGGAGGATAAGGTAAAAAGTACTTTCTTGCCTGTGCAACTGCTTCCGTATCAACACCAGCAAAAACCGTTGTTAATTTGGATGGTGTTTTGTCGTGGTGCAATGATAATTTCACGCCTGGACGCATATTTCCTGCGGCACAGCCACAAACAGAGTTCACAACGACCAACATGGTTCCTTGGGTCTCATTAATGGCGTGGTCTACTTCTGTACTATTTGTTAATTGCTCAAACCCAACGGATGTTAGGTCGTCTTTCATGGGTTGTACTAATTCTGCTGGATACATTTTTTCCGATTTTAGATTACAAAATTACGCAATAGATTGCTTCCAAATGGCAATATTTAGTACAATTCTTAAAGCGCCTCCAGTATTTTTTTTGCAGAAATGTAGGCGCCTTTCTTTTGATTGGTTTGTGGTGCTGGACGCATGCCAAATCGGTTTAAAAAACGTGTGTTTTCTGCGTGCTCGTTCCAATAAGATAAAAAGCGCTTCGCGAAAACATAATGCTTCGCTTGTGGGACAATGGCAAAACCAAAATAATCCACGTACGTTTTCTTTGGAAAAATAATGACTCGTTTTTTAGATTTTACTAATTTGTCATTGCTGAAGTAATCGTAATAGGTGAGCAGCAATAATTGGGTGCTTGCGGTACTATCTCCTTCCACATAGGAAATACGATGATCTTTGAGTCCCCGACTCCATTCTTTGAAGCTAGGTGTTTTCTTTCTTTTCTTTTTTGACAGAGATTGCAATTGCAACTTTGCTTGTGCTTTTAGAACCGTCAAAGAAGTAAAGTTAGGACTCGTCCATAGGTAATCTGTGCTTAATTCCCGATAAGATCTTGGTTTATCCAAACTATCCGGTAAATAAGAGAGTATGAATGGATCCACACCGGCGACGAACCAATGGTCGATGATGGGCTTTAATTGAATGTTCTGCGCCACTAAAAACTCCGGTTCAAGCTCCTGAAAAGATTGATGCTCTAGCGTTTTCACACCCATCAAAGAGCGAATAAAAACAAGATCAATATTGGCGTTGTATCCTGTTTTTTTTAAGTATTGGCTGATAGAATCAGCCGTCATGTGACGAATCTCTAATTTGATATGCGCTTCTTTTGAGAAAGCACCTAAAAGACGGGCATCTTTTTCATGTAAGAAATCGGAGGCAATGACTAGTTTGCGCATGGCAAGTGGTTTCGCTTCTTCGATGGAACAAGAAGAAATGACCGATAAAATCAACACAAAAAAGGCGTACAGCTTTATTTTATCCACCAGTTAATTTTTTAATTTCATTCAACTTCATCAAAGCTTCCACCGGAGTTAAGGTATTGATGTCTATGCCAATCAGTTCTTCGTGAATTTGTTCCAAAACAGGATCGTTTAACTGGAAAAAACTCAATTGCATGTTTGGATCCTTGTCTTTCTTTGATGCTTTACCTTTCCCAGCACTGCCCATATTGGCATGCGAAAATTCTAAATCCTTCAATACCTGTTCGGCACGTTTCAACACCATTTGCGGCATCCCTGCCATTCGTGCCACGTGAATCCCAAACGAATGTGCGCTTCCACCAGGAGTTAATTTCCGCAGGAATAAGACTCGGTCGCCCAATTCTTTGACGGAAACATTGTAGTTTCGAATGCGCTCAAATCGTTTGGACATTTCGTTTAATTCATGGTAATGAGTAGCGAAAAGTGTTTTGCATTTGGCTTTTGAATTTTCATGAATAAATTCCGCAATCGACCAAGCGATGGAAATCCCGTCATAGGTACTTGTCCCACGTCCAATTTCATCCAATAAGATAAGACTGCGTTCAGAAATATTGTTCAAAATACTCGCGGTTTCGTTCATTTCTACCATGAAGGTAGATTCGCCCGAAGAAATATTATCAGATGCACCAACCCGAGTAAAAACCTTATCGATTAAGCCAATTTTTGCTGAATCAGCAGGAACAAAACAGCCCATTTGAGCCATGAGTACAATCAGAGCGGTTTGACGAAGAATCGCACTTTTACCACTCATGTTTGGACCAGTAATCATGATGATTTGCTGATCATTGTTGTCTAGGGTCACATCATTTGCAATGTAGGACTCGCCCAATGGCAAACGTTTTTCAATCACTGGGTGACGACCATTTTTAATCTCTAAGCTCAGGCTTTCGTTGATTTCGGGACGAACATACGTGTTTTCTGTTGCTGTCAACGAAAAGGAATACAAGCAATCTAAACGCGCAATCAATAGCGCATTGTGTTGGATCGGCTGTATGTAATCAGCCATGCTAAACACAAGGTCTTGAAATAACTTCGATTCGATGCCGTAAATTTTCTCTTCTGCACCTAGAATTTTCCCTTCGTATTCTTTTAGTTCCTCCGTAATGTATCGTTCTGCATTGACCAAGGTCTGTTTTCGAATCCAATCTTCTGGAACTTTGTCTTTGTGCGTATTTCGCACTTCAATGTAATAACCAAATACGTTGTTGAAGGCAATCTTTAAACTCGAAATACCTGTTCTTTTGGATTCCCGTTCTTGTATTTGTTCTAAATAATCCTTTCCGTTAAATGAAATTTCACGCAATTCATCCAATTCTTTGTGAAATCCTGAACGGATGATCATGCCCTTTCCAACTTGAGCAGCGGGTTCATCACACAGGGTATGTTCAATGAGTTCGATTAAACTCGTACACCCGTTTAATTGTTCGGTGAGCTTTTTGAGGGATAACATGTCGCCATCCTTTAACAGGGCTTTAATGGGGTCGATTTGCAATAAGGTTCGACGCAAATGCATGACTTCTTTTGGATTGACTTTTCCAACGGCCACTTTCGAAATCAAGCGTTCTAAATCGCCAATTTCTCTCAAACGTTGTCCTATTTCATAGCTGATTTCCGTATGCTGAACAAGAAAATCAACGATATCTAGGCGTTCTTCAATGGGTTTACGGTCCTTTAATGGAAGCACAATCCAACGTTTCATCTGACGACCTCCCATTGGGGTCAAGGTGCGATCTAAAACATCTGAAAGAGTAACCGCATGTTCATTGGCGGAGTAAATTAATTCTAAGTTTCGAACGGTAAAACGATCGAGCCACACATATTTTTCCTCCTCGATGCGCGAAATGGTTGAAATGTGTCCAAGTCGGTGATGCTGATTTTCATTCAAATAATGAAAGACGGCTCCAGCTGCAATAATGGCTGCGGACATTTCTTCAATTCCGAATCCCTTTAAGGATTTAGTCCCGAAATGTTTGGTCAACATCTCGTTTGCGTAGTCACTCGTATATACCCAGTCTTCTAATCGAAAGGTAAAATGTTGCTCACCAAACTGCTGTTCAAAGGATTCGCGTTTATTTTTTTGATAAATGATCTCTGTGGGTTCGAAACCACTGATGAGTTTATCGATGTATTCTTTATTCCCTTGTGCCACTAAAAACTCACCGGTCGATACATCTAAAAAAGCGATACCGATTGCTTGCTTGTCAAAATGTATGGCGCAAAGAAAATTGTTGCGTGCTTGATCCAAGACTTGATCGTTAAAGGAAACACCAGGTGTCACTAACTCAGTTACCCCGCGCTTCACAATGGTCTTCGTCATTTTGGGATCCTCCAATTGATCGCAAATCGCAACCCGCTGACCCGCTCGAACAAGTTTTGGTAAATAGGTGTCCAGCGAATGGTGTGGAAATCCAGCTAATTCAACTTCACCAGCCGCTCCATTTTTTCGTTTGGTTAAGATAATCCCTAAAATTCGGGAAGTTTTCACCGCATCTTCGCCAAAGGTCTCGTAAAAATCACCGACGCGAAACAACAACAAGGCCTCGGGATGACGCGCTTTAATTTGATTGTATTGTTTCATCAGAGGCGTTTCCGCGACTGCTTTTTCTGTAGGCGATTTTGACAACTTCTTTGAATTAAAATGTGAATTTAAAATTAGGAATTTTAATGTGCTGTTCTACACCAACGAACAAGAACATTTTAACAATTCCTATTAACTTTGATTCCGATTATGGAAGGCACGAAAAACAAAAAATTGAAACTGTGGGAACTCAATCGCGTTTCGGAAGATCAGTTTAAAAAACAAGCGAAAAATCCGATGGTTATTGTGTTAGACGATATACGTTCTTTGAATAACATCGGCTCATTTTTCCGCACAAGTGATGCCTTCAATGTGGAGAAAATCTATTTGTGCGGCATTACGGCTTGTCCCCCGCATCGAGATATTCACAAAACAGCACTGGGTGCCACTGAAACGGTCATGTGGGAATACCGACCGAATATCCTCGAATTATGTGCGGAATTGAAACAATTGGGATTTGCCGTTTGTACCATCGAACAAACCGAACAAACCACCATGCTTCAGGATATTCATGCACTCACCAATGAACGATTCGCCCTCGTTTTTGGGAATGAAGTAAATGGGGTCAATCAGGGAGTGATCGATGCATCTGATTATGTCATTGAAATTCCTCAATTTGGAACCAAGCATAGTTTAAACGTCAGCGTATGTGCGGGAATTGTCATGTGGGAATTTTGCAAACGCTATATTTAGCGAGATGAAAAAGCGCATTTTAATTTTTTTTCTTTTCCTAATTGGCCATTTTTCGGCACAAGAAATTAAAAATGTTCGCTTGCTTGATCATTGGTTTTCTGATACCATCATGACAAGTTCAAGTCAAGTTCGTTTCAGTAGTTGCTGGGCTTTTGTTCAAAATGGCAAGGAATATGGAGTCATTGGTTCAACTGAAGGCGCGCATTTTTTTGAACTTACGGACAAGGACAGTTTGCGTTTTGTGGACTTTGTACCGGGACGTTTTCAATCGGCCCAAGCCATTACACGTGAATACAAACACTACCAAAATTACGTATACGCCATCTGCGATGAAGGACCGAGTAGCCTTCAAATCATAGACGTATCGTTTCTGCCTGATTCTGTGCACCTAGTTGCGGATTTACAGGATCAGAATTTCGGTAAATCACACAACCTATTTGTTGATTCAGCAAATGCCTTGCTTTACCTTACATTGGTCAATCCAATTGTGAATGGAAATGAACTGGGAATGGTTCCCCTTCGTGTTTATTCACTCGCCAATCCACTCTATCCGAATGTACTTTGGGAAGGACCAAACGACATTCCGGAAGTTCATGATCTGTATGTCCGAAATAACCAGGCGATTTTGAATTGTGGCTTTGATGGCATTCGCACGTACAATTTTTCGAATCCTGCAAATCCAACCTATGTCAATAACCTAAGTTTCTATCCACAACAAGGATACAACCACCAAGGATGGTTAAGTCCGGATGGAAGCACCTATGTTTTTGCAGATGAAACGGCTGGGTTACCCTTGAAAAAATGTCGGGTAACTGCCAATGGACAAATCCAAGTCCAACAGTTTTTTGGGACTGAAAACACGCCCTATTTAAAAACACCACACAATGTTCAGATCAGCAATGAATTTGCTTTCGTTTCCTACTACAACGATGGTCTTCGCATTTTTGACTTGCGCAATAATCCGCCCACAGAAATAGGCGTTTATGATACCTACATCGACAATGCCATTACGAATGGATTTTCCATGTGGGGAGCATGGGGTGTTCATGCCACCTTGCCCAGCGAACGCATCCTCATTTCAGACAGAAACAATGGATTTTTCTTATTCAGATTTGATCGCTCCATCTTCACACCTAGCAGTTCGGAACACGTTCAATTGTATCCAAATCCGAGTTCTCTTGGTGAAACTGTTTTTTTAAGGTTGCCGAAAGATGAGGTCTCGGAATTTGAGGTTCGAATCGATGATGCCAGTGGGAACTTGGTAGCTGATTTTCAAGTTTACCAACAATCTTATGCCACCTTAACAAATGATTTAGCTGTAGGATGTTATTTTGTAAGAATAACTTGGACGAACTACCTAGGAGAAAGTCAGACCGAAATGCTTAAGTGGATGAAATACGATTAAACCAAGCGAATAAATAGAGTATCAGCTTCTTTGCTCACCTTCAACAAGTTGTTTTTCGTCAAGGTTTTTACACTGTTGTCCCAAACTTTATTACTCATTTCAGCAAATTGAGCTCTCAAATCAGGTAAAACGGATTCACCAAGTTTTTGCATGGCAGCAAAGATGGCTTGTTCGTTTTCGTTAAGCTCGATTTTGACACTTTTCGTTTCTGGACGCATTTGCGGGAAAAACAAAATCTCTTGAATAGAGGCATTATTGGTCAAGTACATAATCAGCCTGTCCATTCCGATTCCTAGTCCACTCGTTGGCGGCATTCCGTATTCTAAAGCACGCAAGAAATCTTGATCGATAAACATCGCTTCGTCGTCTCCTTTCTCTTGCAAACGAAGTTGTTCTTCGAAACGTTCGCGCTGATCAATCGGATCATTTAACTCCGAGTATGCATTCGCTACTTCTTTTCCGCAAACCATTAATTCGAATCGTTCCGTTAATTCTGGATTGTCACGGTGCACTTTACACAGGGGAGACATTTCCTTTGGATAATCCGTAATGAAGGTTGGTTGAATGTAATTTCCCTCACATTTTGCTCCGAAAATCTCATCGATTAATTTTCCTTTCCCCATCGTTTCATCGACACCAATGCCCATTCCTTTTGCTGCGGCACGTAATTCATCTTCTGATTTGCCGGCAATGTCGAAGCCAGTGAAATCAAGAATCGATTGACGCATCGTTACTCGCTTGTATGGTGCGCGGAAATCAATGTGGTGTTCGCCAAAGGTAGCTTGTGTGGTACCGTTGACACTCAAGGCACAATGTTCCAACAAGCGCTCTGTGAAATCCATCATCCAATTGTAATCTTTGTACGAAACATAGATTTCCATCGCCGTAAACTCAGGATTGTGGGTGCGGTCCATTCCTTCATTTCTGAAGTTTTTCGAGAATTCATAGACACCATCGAATCCACCGACAATCAATCGTTTTAAATACAATTCATTGGCAATGCGCATGTACAATGGAATATCCAAGGCATTGTGATGTGTGATAAACGGTCTAGCCGAAGCTCCACCGGGAATGGCTTGTAAGATGGGAGTTTCCACCTCCATGTAGCCAGCCTCATTGAAGAAGTGGCGCATGGCATTGAATAACTTGGTTCGTTTCACAAACACTTCCTTTACTTGTGGATTCACGACCAAATCAACATATCGCTGACGGTAACGCAATTCGGGGTCTGTAAAGGCATCGTGTACGTTTCCTTCTGTATCCGTTTTCGGCAATGGAAGCGGACGCAGGGATTTGCTCAGTAGCGTAAAGGAATGCACGTGAACCGAAATTTCACCTACTTGTGTTTTGAACACATGTCCTTTCACGCCGATAAAGTCACCTAGATCGAGCAATTTTTTAAAGACTTCGTTGTACAAGGTTTTATCTTCACCCGGACAAATTTCGTCGCGGTTAAAGTACACTTGAATCCTACCCGAAGCATCTTGTAATTCAGCAAATGAGGCTTTCCCCATAATGCGTTGAGACATCATTCTTCCTGCCAAACAAACTTCCTTTCCTTCTTCAAAATCCTGCTTCAGTTGATTTGCATACGCATCAACGGGATACAAAGCAGCTGGATAAGGGTCGATGCCCAAATCACGTAATTTTTGAAGGGATTCTCTTCGCAGGATTTCCTGTTCAGAAAGTTCGATGTGACTCATGAAAAAAGAATTAAGACCACAAAGATAAGTCATCTCATGAAAATTACTAATTCCATCAAGCTATTTCACAGATATTTTATGTGACGAACTGACAAATTCAAGTTAATAAATACCGGACTTTTCGAAGTCTGTGTACCTATTCCTGTCCTAACTTCGTCAAACAACTATGAAAACTGCGCTTCGAATCTTATTGAAATGGATCCTAATACCCCTACTCAGTATTTTTGTCTTGATTTCGGGAACTGTTTTTTTCTTCAAAGATCGCATTTGTGGAGTGGTGTTGACGGAGCTAAACACACATTTAAAAGTACCGATCCAAGTGTCGAACATGGACTTGGCTTTTTGGGGTTCTTTTCCCAATCTTTCTGTAGAATTTGAGCAGATTTTTATTCCGGATGCTTTGCCTGATGCACGGAAAACAGACACCTTGTTTTTCTCAGAAAAAGTGAGTTTGTCCTTTAATCCAATCGATATTTACCATGGTAAATACCATATAAAATCCATTGATGTTTCTCCTGGAAAATTGAGCATTCGCTACAATCAACAGGGAAAGGGCAATTACGACATTTTAGTACCTACACCGAGTCAAACAACTACTGACTTTAAACTGAGTTTGCAGAACGTTTTCTTGGAGTCTTTGCGCTTGAATTATCAAAATGCGGCTTCTCATCAATCTTTTCAATCAAAAATCAAAGACGCCAACATTGCCGGCGATTTTTCCGCGGAGAACTATGTGGCGTCCGCTGTTGGACACATGAAATTAATCGCACTGAAAAGCGGTGAGATCACCTTGCTTCGAAACAAACACATAGACTATGATTTAGCCATTGAAGTCCAGCAAAAAAACGCGTTGTTTCGTGTCAAAAGAGCGGCGCTTCAAATCGAACATTTGCCTTTTTTATTAAGTGGTCAAATTGCTGCAGATAGCCTGCGTTTTGAGGTGCAATCCAAGGACATTCAGCTTGTTCAAATGGTAAACGAATTATCCCTGGACGCAGCGAAAGATGTAAAATCGTTCAAAGGAAAAGGAATGGTAGATGTCCACCTTTCCTTATCTGGTGGTATGGCGGCAAATGACCCCTTAGACGTAAAATGTGATTTTGGCATTCAGGATGGGGGACTTACAGAACCCTACCATGGACTGAAAATCCAGGACATTCAATTGCAAGGAATGTATGAAAGTACGAAGGAGAATGGTGAATTTCTCCGCTTGAAAAATGTGCATTGTCAAACAGTGGGCGGACCTTTTTCTGGAAACTTTTTGTTAAACGAATTCGAGCACCCAAAAGTGGAGGGAGAAGCAAAAGGCACCTTGAATCTAGCTATTGTTCATGCCATTTTCAAACTTCCTTCGGTAGAAACGGTTCAAGGAAATGTCGGCATCCAATCGAAATTTAGCTTGCTAACGAACCCCGAAACAGGTTCCATGGATGTGGAAGAGTGCAATGGAACAATTCAATTGAAAAATATCTTTTTGAAATTAAAAGAAGACAAGCGCAACTTCAAACAATTAAATGGTCAATTGTTTTTGCGCGGTAACGAGGCAGGAATTGAAAATGCTTCCTTGAAAATTGGCACAAGCGATTTGAAATTGAATGGCATTTTTGGAAATGTTTTTGGTTACCTGAACCATCGCGGGATTTTAAATACCAATATCTTGTTGGAAAGTGATGTACTCCGTGTGGAAGATTTGGGAACCACGAGCAAAGAAGTGAAAATCGCATCTGGTGCCGTTTTTTCTCTACCAGATGACATTCGAGGAGAAATCAATTTACAAATTGCACACCTGCGTTACGATAAACACCTCTTTGAACATGTGCTTGGAAAAATGAACATTGAAGCACATCGACTCCATTTTCCTCAATTGAGCTTAGTCAATGCAGAAGCACTCGTCAGTGGGGCTTTGATTATTGAAGAAAAGGAAGCTGAAAAATTCATCATAAGCACACAAATTGCAGGAAAAAATTTGAAATTTAAACCCTTGTTCAAGGAATGGAATAATTTCGAACAAAGCGTGATTAACGACCAAAACATTTCTGGACAAGCCGAAGCGAATTTGTTCTTCCGCGCACCTTTCAGCTTATCAAAAGGAATAAATTTAGATGGCATTGAAGCGAAATTGGACTTGAAAGTATTCAATGGTCACTTGAAAAACGTTGCTTCATTCAAAGACATCACGGAAAGTTTAAAAACGAAATCCGGCAAACTTGTTTTAGGTATAAACAACATTGACTTATTGGAAAAACGCCTGAAGGATGTCGATTTTCAAACCATGGAAAATAGCATCGTTATTCAACACAGTACCGTACAGATTCCTAAAATGACAATACGTTCCTCGGCGATGGACATAGATTTTTCTGGGAAACACACATTTGACAATGATATTGATTATCGATTTGCTTTTCGTTTCAGAGACTTGAAACAGGTAGAAACCCAAAATGAATTTGGTGAAGTTTTGGACGATGGAACCGGATTACGCTTGTTCTTGCGGATGTATGGAACTTTGGACAAGCCGATTTACGAATGGGACAACGAAGGACGCAAAGCCCAAGCGAAAGCCTACCGAGCAGAAGAGAAAGTGCAAGCAAAATCGATGCTGAAGGCGGAATTTGGATTTTTTCAGAAAGATTCTACGGTAAAAACGTATGTCCCCAAAGATGTTCCGAAGGAAGAATTGAAAATTAAATTTGGGCCTCCAGCAAACAAGAATTTCAGGAAGAAAAAAAACAAACGAAAGACTCGAAGCTTAAAAAAACCTTGAATGCTTGGAAAGAACAACAGGAAAAAGAGCAGCAGTCTGGAGTAAAACTTGGATCTGGTGGTGGGAAATAATCGTTTTAAAATAATTTACTTTTCAAAACATAAATAACAGGTGGCCAAAGACTGGGCTTCGTATATCAAGAAGCGCTTTGGCTTCCGGAACAAATAATTCAAAACAATGACAGTCAAACTAATTTACACAATTCTATTCGCTGGAACCTTGCTGTTGCCATCATCAGAAATCGCCATGCTTGGTATAAAAATTAACGCCCCCAAAAAAGTACTTGAAAACCTGAAACTTGAACAGATTGCGATGGACGGAAATACGCAGAAGTTTCGAACGGAGAATGGCAATGACTTTTCAATAACGGTGGATAAGGGGAAAGTCGTTTTCATGGAAAACGATTGGTTACAGGATGAAAAAGGGGTGAAGCCTTTGTTTTCCAATTTTCGTTTCGGTGAAACAAGTTTGAAAGACATCCGCGCTAAATTTTCAACAAATGGCTTCACTTACAATTCACAACGTATGATCCGAACGAAAACGCATGTCATCTTGTTTAATTGCTTTGAATTTGATTCCGAAAATAAGGAAGTACTTGTCACCATTACGAAAGTGCCCCTGCAACAAAACATCACAGAAAAGAACATCGCAAGCTTGGCAACATTGGATGCCTTGATGATTGCAGATCAAAAATATTTGGATAAAATTTGGGGGAAGGACAAAGCTTATGACCCTCAATTTAAAAAGATTCAATGGTAGAAAGGAACCTAGCGAAAACTAGTTAGCTCCCTTTTTTAAGATTTCTGTCGTTGAATATCCTTGCACCAACTCAATGGTTTCTACGATTCCGCCCTTTTCCCGAACGACATCTGATCCAACGATATACGTCGACTTGGACGGATCTGTTTCGTTTTTATCGTAGTCCGCTCCCTTGACTAATACATCGGGATTTAATGCCGTAATGACTTCCAAAGGGGTGTCTTCGTTGAAAAAAACAACTAAATCGACAAATGCCAAAGCGGCAATTAATGTGGCGCGCGCTTCATTTGGATTGATGGGACGATTGGGTGCTTTTCCCAGTCTTTGAACAGAGGCATCAGTATTAATGGCTACGATGAGGTGTTTTCCTAAATCGGCTGCTGCCGCTAAATAGCGCACATGACCGAGATGAAGCACGTCAAAGCAACCATTGGTAAACACAAGTGCTTCGTTTTTCAATTTGTACAAAGCAATGCGTTTCTGTGCCTCTTCAAGCGAAACAATTTTATTTTCGATGTACGCCAATCTAGCCATGTGATTTTTTAGGGAAAGGTAGTGGTTTCAACAAATGAAACCAAGAAAATTAATCCAATAAATTCGTGGATTCATTCGGAAACACCAAGGAAGGCTTGAAGGTTTTTGCTTCTTCAAAGTCCATATAACCGTATCCAATGATGATGATGATGTCGTCAACAGCCACGCGTCGAGCGGCAGGTCCATTCAAGCAAATCATTCCGGATTTACGGTCACCTTTGATTACATACGTTTCGAAACGTTCACCGTTATTGATGTTCACAATCTGAACGCGTTCACCTTCGATCAAATTAGCCGCCTCCATTAATGCTTCATCAATGGTGATGCTTCCGATGTAGTTCAAGTCAGCTTGTGTGACACGAACACGGTGAATTTTAGATTTTAAAGCTTGAATTAACATAACAATTTTCCGCGGCAAAAATAAGTCAAATAAACGGATTAGAATAATAAATTGTCAATCAAACGCACACTTCCACAATGGGCAGCGATGCAACAAATCTGATTTTCTTTCCATTCGTTAAGTTCCTGCAATGTTTCTGGGTCCACAATGGCTAGGTATTCTAAGGACAATTTCCCGCTTGAAAAAAACGCCTGCGCTTGAACCAATGCTTCTTTTATGGAGACTTGGTTTTTTAAAGAGGCGATTTTACGCAAGACGTGTATGATAATCAAGGCGTCTTTTCGTTCTTGCTCGCCTAAACGCATGTTTCTACTGCTCATGGCGAGTCCGTTGGGTTCACGCACAGTCGGACAAGCGATAATCTCTGTTTGAAAGCCGAAATGGTTCGTTAAAAGCCGAATAATCGCCAACTGTTGGAAGTCTTTTTGTCCAAAATAAGCGCGATCTGCCGAAACCAAACGAAAAAGATTGTGCACTACGTGTACTACTCCTTCGAAATGACCTGGACGAAAAGCGCCCTCCAGAACTCGACCAATGTCTCCAAGTTCCATGGGAATAAATCCATCGTTTTCGGGGTAAAGGTCAGCTTCAGTAGGGGCAAAAACCACACAGTTTTTTAGTCCGTTCAATAACTGAATATCGGATTTTAAATCACGCGGATACTTCTGTAAATCCTCGCTGTTGTTGAATTGTTTCGGATTTACGAAGATACTAACAAGGGTAAAATCATTCTCTTGACAGGATTTTTCAATCAAGCTAACGTGCCCTTGATGCAAGGCGCCCATCGTTGGAACAAATCCTAAGGACAAGGATGCATCTTTCAGTTTTTCACGAAACTGTTGAAGTGCTTGAGATGTCTGAATGACCATTACTTTTGGCATGCGAAAATTAGAATCGGCGACAAAGCTATTGCTTTTTATGAAAGTTCATTTAAATTTCTTAATTTTGTACTCCTATCACTACTGAATGGAAAAGAAAAAAATCCTTTTTATTTCGCAAGAAATCTTCCCTTTTTTACCGAAATCCGAAATTTCATCGACGGCTCGCAGAATTCCGCCAATCGTTCAAGATTTAGGAAAAGAAATTCGTGTGTTCACACCTCGTTTTGGCGCAATCAACGAAAGAAGACATCAATTGCATGAAGTTATTCGTTTGTCTGGACTCAATATTTGTATTGATGACCACGATCATCCCTTAATCATCAAAGTTGCTTCCGTTGCCGCGGCACGAATGCAAGTGTATTTTATCGACAACGATGACTACTTTAAGCGCAAAACAACTTTGCAGGATGAAAAAGGAAAGTTCTTTGAGGACAACGACGAGCGTTCCATGTTCTTTGCACGTGGTGTCTTGGAAACCGTAAAAAAATTGGGCTGGCAACCAGATGTGATTCATTGTCACGGATGGATGACGGGCATCATGGCTTTATACATCAAGCATATTTACAATAAAGACCCGCATTTCAAAGATACCAAGGTTGTATATAGCCTTTACAACGATGATTTTTCGAATCCATGGGACAAACGCTTTCACGAAAAATTGGCATTTGATGGATTCCCGAAAGAGGTCTGCGAAAAGTTAGTGGATCCTAGCCATGAAAATGTCACAAAGGTATTTGCTGAGTTTGCCGATGGAATCAACATCGCTTGTGAAAATTTAGCACCAAACCTAAAGACAATATTTGACCAGTCTTCTGCGTTGAAGTTGGACTATGTTCCTGAAGAAAACCAAGGAAAAGAACTTTCTGCGTTTTTTGATAAGGTCATGGAAGAATCCATTTTGGCTTAACCCTTATTCACGTATTTCATGAAAAGACTTACCTCTTTTGCCTTCTTGTTTTTAGTTGTACTGGCTTCTTGTAACAAAAACAAACACGAAATCGGAAAACCAGCCATAGACCAGGATTTATTGTTAAATGGTATCACCACCGACACCTTCGACCTGATTACTTATACCATTAATGAAGATTCCGCCATAACGGATAATGCGCCAAACGTATTGCTAGGAAGTTATATCGACCCGAAATTTGGAAAGGTAAATGCTTCGTTTTATACCGAATTCCGCCTGAAATCATTGAATCCGAATTTTGGAGACATCGGAACAATTGTGGTAGATTCTTGTGTCCTGGCACTTCAATATGTTGGATATTACGGGGACCTCAGTAGTCAAACGTTTGAGGTTTATGAATTGTCGGACAGCTTATCTATGGACTCTGTTTATTATGACTTTTCAACGAAGCCGACGAAACCAGGAAATTTAGTGCCAAATGGACAAGGCACCTTTGCTCCAAGACCATTATCGAATGCTGTGGTAGGAGGTGATACTTTGGCACCGCAGTTACGTATTCCAATTGATACGAATTTTGCTAAAAATATGCTGCAAGAAGCAGCAAGTGGAAACGGCACTTTTGCATCGAACGTGAATTTTCAAAATTTCTTTAAAGGATTTAAAATCAATGTCAACAATCCAGGGCAAACCATCGGACAAGGAGCGATTCTTTATTTGAACATCAACAATAATGCGGCATCAAAATTCACGATTTATTACACCCAAAGTGGCGTGAAAAAAAGTTTTGATATCGTTATGAATAGCTATTGTTCTGATTTCGTACATATCGAGACCGATCATACTGGAACGCCTTTGGAACAAGTTTTACAGGATAGCACCAAGGGTCAAACAACCTTCTATGCGCAAGCTTTCCGTCAACGAGCGGTTGTCAAAATCCCAGGACTAGATGCCTTGCCCAAAAACATTGTGGTGCATCGCGCAGACTTATCCCTTCCCGTTCAATTTCAAAATGGATACCGTTATAAACCGGGATCAACAGTTTCTGTTGCTGCACGCATAAAACAAAGCGATACGAAATTGACAAATTTAAATGTGACAGGCTCCTTTGTCGATAGTAAAAAACAATTCACGATTGACTTAAGAACATACACTCAAGCATTGATTGCTGACAACATTGAAAATACTGGAGTGGTTGTTTCTCCAGTTTATTTTAGAAATTCGGCAGAACGCATTGTGTTTAACGGACCAAACACAAACAATAAGAAAAAGCCCAAACTTATTTTGACTTATACAACGTATTAATTTATGTGTGGAATTGTAGCATATATCGGCAAAAAGGAAGCATTTCCAATTGTCGTGAAAGGATTAAAAAGACTCGAATACCGCGGTTATGACAGTGCGGGTGTTGCTTTGCTGCACGATGGTCACTTAAACGTGTATAAAAAGGCTGGAAAGGTCAGCGTGATGGAGGAATTTGCCCTAAGTCACGATGTGGTTGGTCATGCAGGAATTGGACACACGCGTTGGGCAACTCATGGTGAACCATCTGATGTCAATGCACATCCACATACCTCTATGGATGGGAAAATTGCCCTCATCCACAATGGAATCATTGAAAATTACGACGTATTAAAACGCGAACTTCAAAATCAAGGATACATCTTCAAAAGTGAAACCGACACTGAAGTAATTGTTCACTTGGTGGATTACATTAGTAAAAAAGAAAATGTATGGTATGGTGAAGCCTTGCGCTTAGCCTTATCACAAGTTCATGGTGCCTATGCAATTGTGGCCTTGTCTAAAGATTATCCAAATCGCTTAGTTGCGGCACGAAAAAGTAGTCCACTTGTGGTGGGCGTTGGTGCGGAAGGAGACTTTTACTTAGCATCCGATGCCACACCAATCGTTGAATACACGAAAAAAGTAGTTTACCTAGACGACGAGGAAATCGCTGTGATTGACCTAGAGGACGGATTGAAATTGTACAACATTGCTGACCAAGAGCGCACACCATTTTTCCAACAGTTGGAATTAGAATTGGAAGCACTTGAAAAAGGCGGATACGAGCATTTCATGCTCAAAGAAATTCATGAGCAACCGCGTTCCATCCACGATTGTTTTCGTGGACGTCTAAATGCGGATGAAGCGTGGGTGACTTTAGGCGGACTGCGTGAATATGAGCAAAAAATGATTAGCGCGAATCGTTTGATTATCGTTGCCTGTGGAACATCTTGGCATGCCGGATTGGTAGGGGAATACCTGATTGAAGATTTAGCACGTATTAATGTAGAGGTAGAATACGCTAGTGAATTCCGTTATCGAAATCCGATTTTAAATGAAAACGATGTCGTGATTGCGATTTCGCAATCTGGAGAAACAGCAGATACCTTGGCGGCATTGGAATTGGCAAAATCAAAAGGCGCAACAATACTCGGAATATGTAATGTGGTTGGGTCCTCCATTTCTCGCATTACAGATGCAGGATCATATACACACGCTGGACCAGAAATTGGGGTTGCTTCAACAAAAGCATTTACAGCACAAGTAACGATTTTAACCTTAATGGCACTATCCTTGGCCCATAAAAAAGGAACCATTAGTGAGTCATCCTTTAGAACCATGTTGGCCGAATTGGAAGCCATTCCTGAAAAGGTAAAACGCGTTTTGGAAACAGATGCATTGATTGAGCAAATCGCAGCAGAATACAAAGACGCATCCAATGCACTGTATTTAGGAAGAGGAAGCTCTTTCCCGGTTGCCTTAGAAGGAGCCTTGAAATTAAAAGAGATTTCCTACATCCACGCGGAAGGATACCCGGCGGCAGAAATGAAACATGGTCCCATTGCACTTATCGATGAGAACATGCCGATTTTTGTGATTGCCACTCAAGGAAATTCCTACGAGAAAGTCGTTTCCAACATTCAAGAAGTGAAAGCTCGAAAAGGGAAAGTCATTGCGGTTGTGACCGAAGGAGACATTCAAGTACGCGAAATGGCCGATCATGTCATTGAAATCCCCGAGACAAATGAGTTCTTAGTTCCCTTATTGGCAACGATTCCTTTTCAATTACTCTCTTACCACATCGCAGTTATGCGCGGATGTAATGTCGACCAACCAAGAAACTTGGCGAAGTCAGTAACGGTGGAATAGTGCCGAACGGGTTGTAATCTGGTGCAAGGACTTCACGATTCTCGAAAACCTTGGATTAGATGGATGTTTTTTTGCATCACGAAGTGTTTAGAGGTATCGAGTATTAATGTTAAATTTAGTCCTGTATGTCAACTGATGGAAGAATGGATACACCTGCATTAAAGAAACAAATCGCCCTGTTAATAGTACCGATCCTTTATGCATTCTTCTGCATTCACAATACATATAAATCTCCTCAGGGATTTATAAACACAGTTGATCCGGAGTACATTCATTTAATGAGTTCCATTCATTTGGCGGAGGGCAATGTGAACATTCAAAGTATTGAGAGTCCCGGTACTCCTTTGTATGTTTTGGGCGCCATTACTTCGAAAATCACTTGTTGGGTTTCATCCAACGATACCTTAAAACAAGATTTCATCGCAAACCCCGAGAAATACATCCAAGCACTCAGACTTGTTTTGTTGATTTTAACAACATTTTCGCTTTATGTACTTGGTCGTGTCGTTCAAAAAATTAGTCAAAATCCACTTGCCCCGATTTTGCTTCAATTAGCGCCTTTTCTTTCTATGGATGTCATGATGACATCCATGATAATCACCCCGGATCATTTTCTGATGGTTGTAATGTTGTTGTATATGTCGGTATTATTTCGATACATCCATCAAGAAGAAAACACAGGCGACATGAAAAGTGCCATCTACTTTTCGTTCTTCACAGCGGTGGGTTGTGCCACGAAAATCACCTTTTTACCTTTGGTCATTTTACCGCTTTTCATCCTCCCAAAAACAAAACAAAAATTGGGATACGTCCTTTCAACAGCGCTTGTTAGTCCTTTGTTTGCCTTTACTGCAACATTCCAATATGAGCGTTTCTTCAGCTGGGTTAAAGGCTTGATCTTCCATTCCGGGAATTACGGTACAGGCGAAGAAAAGATTATCTCAAGCACTTCTTTCATTAAAAATTTATGGACAATCGTAAGCACTGAATTACCATTGATCATCATATGCTTGTTGCTGCTCTTTATAGCAATCGTGGTAGTCATTAAACATAAGAAAAACCGAATGAATAAGGTCGTCTTCGGTCTGTTATGCACCTTTTTGTTACAGATTATCCTGGTGTCGAAACACTTTGCCATTCGCTATTTGACGCCATCCATTCTATTAGGTGTATTAGGGATTTATTTGTTCATTTTGCTGGTTTCAAACACCAAAAAAACACAGAAAATACTCATGCTTTGTGTGATCGTTGCCTATCCTTTAGTTTCATTTAATCGGATTTACCGGATGAATGACGAGCTGTTGAATCATACGAAGTCAAGAAATAGTGCGCATGAATTCCTAGAGAAAAACACAAAAGGCCTACCACTTTTAATTGTTCCTAATTATTTCGGGTCAGGAACGAAAGCATATGCCTTATGGTTTGCCTCTAAATGGATTGGAAAAGATGCCCACACGTATATCGATGACATGACTCATGAATGCCCAAATACGTATTTTTATATTCCTGAAGAGGATAAATATTATAATTGGAGGAATGAAATAAGCTTGTTTGACTTATTAAAAAGCCATCCCAAATTAAATCTTTACATCGCGCTAGATGCAACAAAGCGCAAGGAAGAAGCTTTTGGTAAGGAAATGCTTAAAAAAATAAATGCTTACAATCGTCTGAATGATACGGTTATAAAAATCAAGTATTTATTTCATCAGAAGTATGATGTGATTTGTCAACTGACGATTGACACGGCAAAATTAAGCAAGACATATCGGTTCAACGAGGCATTTTGTGATATGGAAAGAATCACAACGGATAAGTTGTACTATTACACAGCCAATCACTCACGATTATTCAAGAACCATGATTTGCGTACTTTTGAGAAATCCTTCTCGGGAAAGTTTTCCGAAAAACTCTCGAATCAAAATCCTTACGGAACGGGATGTACCATCGAAAACGTTCAGGTAGGAGATTATTTTGAAGCTACTATCTGGAAGTATTCGGCTGATGATGATTATTTATTGGCATGTACTGCAACAAATGCGGATGATCTCTACGTCGTTAGTAATACCGTTGTTGCTGAAAAAAACGCATGGAAAAAAATAAAATTAACGGTGACAATAGACAAAAAGATCCC
>JAHEMQ010000087.1 GCA_024643555.1 Crocinitomicaceae bacterium
CCTGGATTTTACGACACGGTTGAGGAACTTTCGTTGGAAGAGCGAAGTGAAATGGCGAAAGCACCTTTTTCTCACGAGTCTTACTGTCAAGCGTTGGACATTAACGACACATTTGGAGAAGAAACATACTCGACCATGGAACGAGGTTCGATCCGTCCAACATTAGATGTAAATGGAATTTGGGGCGGATATATAGGAGAAGGAGCAAAGACTGTGATTGCTTCTAAAGCACAAGCAAAAATATCGATGAGGTTGGTTCCCCATCAAACATCTGAAGAAATTACCGAGTTATTTGTGAAGCACTTCGAATCGATAGCTCCTAAAAGCGTTCGTGTGAAAGTAACGCCACATCATGGAGGAGAACCGGTGGTAACTCCAACTGACTCCATTGCATATAAAGCCGCGAGTCTTTCTTATGAAACAACTTTTGGAAAAAAACCAATACCGGTAAGAAGTGGCGGAAGCATTCCAATCATTGCCATGTTTGAACAAGAACTTGGATTAAAAACCATGATGATGGGCTTTGGTTTGGATAGTGATGCCATTCACTCGCCCAACGAACATTTCGGACTTTTTAACTATTATCGTGGAATAGAAACCATCCCTTATTTCTTCTCGAATTACACTAAATTAAAGTTAAATGAAAACGCTTAGTTTTCTTTTTGTCTTTAGCCTACTCGCTTCTTGCGCTTCTTTTGAGGAACCCATTGAGTTAGTGAGTAATGATATGAGCGTGGTAAAATTAAATTTGGAAGGTGCCGCGCTGCGTGTTAAGTCATCTATTCACAATAACACATGGACCCCCATTAAAATCAAACCGTCTACACTTGAGTTGTACTTAGATGGAGAAAAATTAGGGGATGTTTACTTGGAGGAAAAAATTCGACTTAAATCAAAAAAAGACAATGAAGTGGATGCGCTTGTCCATGTAAAATTTGCGGACGGAATATTGGCAAAACTCATGCGGTATCGATTTAAAGATACAGCTCAACTCGAATTGCGTGGTAAAGTCAAAACAGGGCTTTTGCTCTTACCCATTAAAATACCTGTAAATTATTCAAAAACGATTTCACCGAAAAACCTTAATCTTAACTTAGATACACAATAATGCTGTCTGCTGATCATCCCAAAAAATTATTTTTACTTGATGCTTATGCCTTGATTTATCGAGCGTACTTTGCTTTTTCCAAGAATCCAAGAGTAAATTCAAAAGGTCAAAACACCTCTGCTGCTTTCGGATTTACAAATGTATTGATTGATGTCATTAAAAATGAAAAGCCGACGCACTTAGCGGTCGTATTTGACCCTCCGGGAGGATCTGCGCATCGTCAAGAAGAGTTTGCGGCTTATAAAGCACAGCGGGAGGAAATGCCAGAGGACATTCGTTCGATG
Organism: Crocinitomicaceae bacterium; assembly: GCA_024643555.1. Taxonomy (GTDB): domain Bacteria; phylum Bacteroidota; class Bacteroidia; order Flavobacteriales_D; family Crocinitomicaceae; genus UBA952. The sequence goes on from JAHEMQ010000087.1 coordinate 1,393, forward strand.
ATACACCCGATTAAACAAATCGTTGAAGCATTTAATGTTCCCATTTTGGAGGTGCCTGGATTTGAAGCGGATGATGTGGTTGGTACAGTCGCAAAAATGGCTGAAAAACGTGGGTTCACAACGTATATGATGACCCCGGATAAGGATTACGCACAGTTGGTGAGCGAAAATATTTTTATGTTCAAACCGGGAAGAGGGGGGAATCCTCCAGAAATTCTTGGTGTAAAAGAAGTCTGTGAAAAATTTGAGGTCGAAAGGCCGGAACAAGTCATTGATATACTCGGACTTTGGGGCGATGCATCAGATAATATACCTGGGATTCCAGGAATTGGAGAAAAAACGGCTAAAACATTGATCGCCAAATATGGTTCCGTTGAAAACCTCATTGACAATGCTCATGAATTAAAAGGGAAACAACAAGAAAATGTCATCAATTTTGCTGAACAAGGCCGCATTTCTAAAATGCTTGCAACAATTATTTGTGATGTGGATGTCGTCTTCAATGAGGAGGAATTAATCATGTGTGATGTTAATCCAGAAAAAGTGCTGGAAATATTTACAGAACTCGAATTTCGTACTTTAGCGAAACGCGTTATTGGTGAAGAAATTGTGGTTTCTTCTGCGAGTCTGCCAACGGCGAAATCACTTTCGGATACATCTCAATTGGATCTCTTTGGCATGCAAAGCATGATTGAGCCACAGGAAGCCACGCCAACAGCAAATTACAAAACCATTGCCACGGAAAGACCAAGCTACCATTTGATTTCAACAGCGGAGGAACGCAAAGAGCTTTTGGAGATTTTATTGAAACATACGCAAGTTTGTTTTGATACGGAAACAACGGACATTGATGCGCTGCATGCGGATTTAGTTGGCTTCTCTTTTTCCTACAAGGCCAGAGAGGCATTCTATGTTTCCGTTCCAGCAGACTTTGACGAGGCAAAAAAAATTGTGGAAGAATTTAAACCTTTTTTCGAAGACCCATCCATCGAAAAAATCGCACATAATATCAAATACGATTTGAAAGTATTGCAACGTTATGGAATCGAGGTGGCTGAACCGTTATTTGACACGATGATAGCACATTATTTGATTAATCCTGAAGCGAAACAAAGCATGGACTTCTTGTCTACGTTTTACTTGAATTACCAACCAGTGTCCATTGAAACACTTATAGGTAAAAAAGGAAAAGGACAAGGAAACATGCGGGATTTAAAACCAGAGGAAATTTGTGATTATGCTTGTGAGGATGCGGACATTACTTTTCAGTTAAAGCAGTTATTTGAGCCTGAAATTCAAAAACCACATTTATTCGAGTTGTTTTACGAAATGGAAATGCCATTAGTGAAAGTACTAAAGGACATGGAATTCGAGG
>JAHEMQ010000115.1:0-49240 GCA_024643555.1 Crocinitomicaceae bacterium
CTTCTCCAAATGTGTCGTTAATGTCCAACGCTTGACAGTAAGACTCGTGAGAAAAAGGTGCTTTCGCCATTTCACTTCGCTCTTCCAACGAAAGTTCCTCAACCGTGTCGTAAAATCCAGGAATAGTAATTTTTCCATTTTCATCGTGCAAGGAAGCAATCATTTCCGTTAAAACATTAATGGGATTAGCGACACATCCACCATATAATCCGGAGTGTAAATCGCGGTTAGGGCCAACAACCTCAACCTCAACATAACTCAAACCCCTCAATCCTGTTGTGATAGATGGGGTGTCATTCGCAAGCATTCCTGTATCAGAAACGAGAATGATGTCTGCTGCTAATTTTTTCTTGTTTTCTTTGACGTAAATGGCCAAATTCGGACTCCCGACTTCTTCCTCGCCTTCGATCATAAATTTCACATTACAGGGAAGTTCGTTTGTTGAAAGCATTGCTTCAAACGCTTTTACATGCATAAACATTTGTCCTTTGTCGTCACACGCTCCTCTAGCAAAAATGGCACCCATTGGATGAATCGGTGTTTCTTTAATCATAGGTTCAAATGGAGGAGAAGTCCATAAGTCGATGGGGTCAGCTGGTTGAACGTCGTAATGTCCATATACCAAAATGGTTGGCAAAGAAGAATCAAGGATTTTTTCCCCATAAACGATGGGATGTCCTGCGGTAGGACAAACCTCTACTTGATCCAAACCAATGGAATTCATGTGTTCCGCTAATTTTTCCGCACAAACAGCAACGTCATTTGTATATGCAGGATCTGCTGAAATCGATGGAATGCGCAAAATATCGAGTAATTCATTAAGGAATTTATCTTTGTTTTGTTGAATATAATCTTGTGTGTTTTTCATGCCATTTATTTAAGACTCAAAGTTGCGAAAATTCATTGGTTTTTGGTAATTCAAACATTATATTAATTTTGTAATGCAACCATTGTATTGAACAATGTGTCTTAGTGTCAATTCAATAGATTATGATGAAATCTTTACGCGTATCCCTAACTTTGGCTTTTGCCCTTTTTCATACCCTTAGTTTTGCTCAGCCAATTACTGTTTCAACAGTTCAGACGCCTCAACAATTAGTTGACAACGTTCTACTTGGTTTCGGGGTAACGGCGTTAAACGTCACCATCAATGGTAATCCACTTTTAGCAAATACTCCTCAGGGAAATGTAGGATTTTTTACCAATAGTAATCCTGCCTTTCCGATTGACAGCGGTTTAATACTGACAACCGGAAATGCGATTGGTGCGATTGGCCCTAATTCATCTACCTCATTTACAAACAACAATCCTCCCACCTCTTCTGTAAGTTCCGACCCGCATTTGAATGATATTGCTGCTGGATCTGTCACAAATGGTGTCGTTCTAGAATTCGATTTTATTCCGCAAGGAGATTCTGTCATTTTTAATTACATGTTTGGATCAGACGAATATCCTGAATTTTCGCCATCGTCGTTTAATGATGCCTTTGGACTATTTTTATGGGGACCTGGGATTGCAGGACCCTATGTTCAGGCCGGATATCCGAACGGAGGAATAAACATCGCTACCATCCCCGGGGGAATACCCGTTACCATTAATAACGTTGGCGATGCTTCCAACACCAATTATTATGTGTTCAACGAAACATCATCCACCTTAACTTATGGAGATGCGATTCAATATGACGGAACTACAGTGAAGTTAACTGCAGCTTCTTCGGTGCAATGCAATCAGTTATATCACATTAAACTAGCCATTTCTAATGTAGGCGACCAATCGTATGATTCTGGTGTATTCTTAGAGGCGGGTAGTTTTAGTTCTGCGGCAGTTGATGTAGCGGTAGCAACCGTTTCGGGAGATACAACAATTGTGGAAGGCTGTACCTTTGCAGATTTTATTTTTACACGTCCGGCCGGACAAACAAACGATACATTAATTATTAATTATACGATTGGTGGGGTCGCTCAACAAGGGGTTGATTATAACAACTTAATCAATCCGATTACTTTCCTTCCGGGTGAAGATTCCGTTGTCATTAACCTGACACCAATTCAAGATAACATTACCGAAGGATTTGAATCTGTGGTAATCTCCGTTGAAATCATCAATCCGTGTGGAGATACCATCATTTCATCCGGAACCATCTACATTGGCGAGGGGCCAATTATCAATATTACCGAAACAGATCCAACCATTTTCTGTGCAAATGACAGTGTTGTGCTTAGTGCTTCCGCATTCGGAGGATATGCCCCATATCAGTATGAGTGGACAACTATGAGTGGTGTGTCGCTCAGCACGAATGACACGATTATTCAAGGAATTAGCCAAAATGGCTCTGTCAACTTCTTGGTGACAGCAACGGATAACTGTAACTTCTCGCAAACCGATACGGTTACCTTAACATTAAATCAAACAATTGCCATTGACACCATCTATACTGGGCCATCAACATGTCAGCCAACCGGATATGTTTCGGTTATGGCAAGTGGATTAACAGGTGTTCCATCATACACTTGGACGGGACCAGGTCCAAATGGATTTATTGATGCTTCCGTTTGGCAGAACATCCCTTCAGGGTGGTATTATATCACTGTAACAGACAATGTCTGTTCGATTTCCGACAGTGCCTTTGTAGGAATTCAAAATGCTCCGGATGCCGAATTTTCTGGAACACCTATTCAAGGTTGTGCGCCTTTCGATGTAACATTCCAAAACACCAGTTTAAATGCCAATAATTATGCTTGGGATTTTGGAGATACACAAACAACGACTTCGGCGAATTTAAATTCAGTCACACATACATATACGGGTCCTTTCGGAATGTATACGGCACGTTTAATTGCGTTTCAAAGTGCTCAATGTTCAGATACCGCTTATTACCTTATTCAAGTTGATGTTTGTGGTTGTACAGACCCTGTTGCACTTAACTACAACGCGAATGCAAATGTCGATAATGGCTCGTGTATTTACCAAACGGGGTGTACAGATCCGAATGCACTCAATTACGATCCAAATGCGATTGTTAATGATGGGTCGTGTACGTATCCTATTCCCATCGTAGACGCGCCAAACGTTTTCACGCCTTCTGGTGATGGGGTAAATGAAACTTATTTCCTATCGACTAATAATGTTGTGAAACTAGAATTAGTCATTATGAATCGTTGGGGAAATATTCTCTTCGAAAAAAGCAGTAATGATTTAGTGACAGACAATCCAGCATGGGATGGGAAAGTGAATGGTGTACTTGTAAACGAAGGTGTTTACTTCTATAAATATGTGGGATACAACATCTCTGGACAGGAAATTACTGGACATGGGTTTTTACATTTAGTGCGAAAATAATCGGTGTTTTAACCAATATAGGCGTTTGATCTTTTACTATGAAGGCTCCATTTAAAACGTCTTGGTTTGTTTTAGTATTGATTTCATTAGGGCTCGTTTTATTCCTTTATTTCAATTTTTGGAGTTCAAAGAAGACACCTCTCGCTAAAGGCGATAAAGTATATGGAGGGGTTTTTTCCTTTGCTTTGCCGGAACCTTTATCTAGTGTTTTTCCACTTGAAACAAACTCACTTTCTGATTTACGCGTCATTAGTCAGGTTTTTGACCCCCTCGCAAAACAATGCGATTCCAAGGGAACGATTCGCAACTATTTAGCAGATCAAATAGAAATTAAAAACCAAGGTAAAACCGTTTTCATTCGAATTAAAAAAGGAGTTCTCTTTCATGACGACGAATGCTTTACCGGTGCTTCAAGAGAATTAACTGCAGAGGATGTTGCTTTTACCTTAAGCTTTGCTTGTTCTAAAAGTTCGCTAAATCAGTCTTCTGCTTTATTACTAGGGAAAATAGAGGGTTCGGATACATTCTACAAAAACGGAAAAAATCCGCTGCATCACACTGTTTCAGGCATTAAAATTCTAGGTGCGCATTCACTTGAAATAAAATTAACCAAGCCATATAACCACATTATACAACTTCTATCGCATCCTAGTTTAGGAATTTTATCCAAAAAAGCAAGTGTTTTTTATGGCCGAAGAATTGCAAACCATCCTGTCGGAACAGGGCCCTTTTATCTCCATTCGTCAAATAATCATGAAGTTATATTGATGAGAAACTCAGATTATTGGGCACGCGATGAACATGGAAATCAATTGCCTTTTTTAGAGGAAATCCACATAAACACAAACACGAATCTTTCTGACGTATTTACCTTGTTTTCCCAACAAAAAATAGACTTATTGTTTGATTTACCTGCGAATCAACTCGAACTTGCGTTTGGAACTTTGTCCGAAGCTAAAAAAGGAAAAAATCTCTTGCACCGAGTTCACATTCAAAAGGCTTCTAAAATTAACTATGTCGACTGGAATGTAAGTCGACCACCTTTTAACAATTTACTCGTTCGACAAGCATTTGAATTGGCAATTGACAAAAATCGGATTTGTAATGAAGTGTTACGAGGGGATGGACAAGCAATAAATCATGGATTTATTCCAACAAGTTCATTTTATTCTAACCCTCATATTCCAAAGGTCGAAGTAAACATTCCGGCTGCTAAAACCTTATTCAAAAAAGCGGGTTATAGCCATCCTGAAGATTTTCCAAAAACACTGTTTTACGTCAATGCACAAGCTGGTAGCAATGCGGATTTGTGGTGTCGCGATTTTTGTAAACAACTGAGAAACAACCTAGGAATTAAAATATATGTGGTTAACGTAAGTACCCGAGAACGGGATCAAAAAATCAAATCTGGCACTGCGGCGATCTGGAGAGGCGGGTGGGTTGGAGATTATCCTGACGCGGAATCCTATTTGCGCTTATTTTATCATGGTCCAAAAGACAACGAGGTTAAATTTCAAAATCGCACGTTTGATCAGCTTTATTTACAATCAACACTTACTACCAGTGAAACCGAGAAAAAAACACTGCAAAGACTTTGTGAATCCATCGTTTCTAAGGACTGTGCCATTATTCCCGTTTATTCGGAAGATTTCTTTGTAATGATAAACCTGCGCGTAAGGGGATTTGAAATGAATTCTTCTGGTATCATCGACTTCGCGACCATTTACATGAAGGAATTAAAGTATAGAGATTAGTCTTACTTCAAGACGGATTCTACCCAAGCTCTTCCCCAGTTTTCGTGCTCTTCACTAGTCCACAACTTTGGATAAAAAATACGCTTCTGAAAACGAGGGGGCAAATACTTTTGCCAATTGGTGCCGCCGGTCGCAGCAACGTCTTGTGTATCTCTAGCTAAATATCGAACGGCTGACTTATAATGGGCCAATGGCCAATTCACGTTCACATTCGTGTCATTCTCTCGAAGTGCTTTTTTCACACGTTCATCTGTTTGATCTGTTGGGTTCAAACGCAAATACGCTTGCCAAAGATTTTTTGTTCGACATTTTTCCCCAAGCTCAATAAACGACGTGCGGTATTTTTCTTCGAACTGTGTTAACGTAAGTGTTTTTTTACCGGTAGCTACTTCTGTCGCTCCTTCCTTCCAATAAATATGCTCAAACATTGCTTCTATAGTGTCTGCTTGAGAAAAGTTCGAACGCTGATCCTTTGCAACGAGTTGAAGGAAATCGGTACTATAAATTTCAATTTGACGGTATTGTGCGGATTGAAAGCCGCTTGCGGGCAGCAAGGACATTCGGAATTTTAAAAACTCCTCTCTGTCCATTCCTTCGATCATGATTTCAAAACTTTTAATCAAGGCATCAAAATATCGGTTGATCCGCGTCACCCGTGAAATGAAAAATTCCTTTGTTAATTCCGTTTTGGACCCTATTTGTTCAAATTCACGCAATGCTAGTTTGAAATACAATTCCGTTATTTGATGGTACATAATAAAAACCGTTTCGTCTGGAAAATTGGTTTTTGGTTTTTGAAGTGTTAATAACGTGTCCAGTTGGATGTAATCCCAATAAGTAGTAACATCTGCGTATAGCAAACCTTCTAAATACGAATTTAAATTTTCTCCTAAAGACGCATATTTAAGGTTGAGTTGTTCTAATTTTTCGTGTAATTCTGGTGTGATTTCCATATGCGATGATTTGATTGATGTTCGAAATTACATATTTTTTGCGTTCCCTTCTTTTTTCGTTGAGATTACAAATTAGGAAGCCGCGATTTATTGGGCATAAAAAAAGCGCCTGTTGGGCGCTTTTCTAAACTTATGTTGAATTAGTTTTCTTCTTTTTCTTCGAAGATTCTTTTCGGACGCAATTGCTCGAATAATCCTAAGGTTAACCAATAAGGAAGAATAAATCCTAATAGGAACAAAAGCATCCAAAATGCCATTCCGAAAATTAAAAGAAACAATACAATGCCGAAAGTGCTCATCTTCTATTATTTTTGTGTTTGAAAACGTTTCAAAATTAAACAATTTAATTTACAATACACTAAAAAATGGAATTTAGGATTGAAAAAGACACGATGGGCGAGGTAAAAGTGCCGGCAAGTCGTTATTGGGGAGCACAAACAGAACGTTCAAGAAACAACTTTAAAATCGGACCCGAAGGTTCGATGCCTATAGAGGTAATCCATGCTTTTGCTTACTTAAAAAAGGCCGCGGCCCATGCAAACCATGATTTGGGTGTCCTTACTGTGGAAAAAAGGGATTTAATTTCTCGCGTTTGTGATGAAATTTTAACTGGACAGCACGACACTGAATTTCCATTAGTCATTTGGCAAACTGGTTCAGGAACACAATCCAACATGAATTGCAACGAAGTAATTGCCAATAGAGGCCATGTTCTTCAAGGTGGAAACCTTTTGGATGAACAAAAGGTTTTGAATCCAAACGACGATGTGAATAAATCACAATCTTCGAATGACACCTATCCAACAGCCATGCATATTGCTGCTTACAAAATGACCACAGAAACAACTCTTCCCGGATTGATGCATTTAAGAACCGCTCTCCAAGAAAAAGTACTTGCGTTCAAAGACATCGTAAAAACCGGAAGGACACATTTCATGGACGCAACTCCTCTAACACTGGGTCAAGAGTTTAGCGGGTATGTAGCACAAATCGATTATTCCATTCGTGCAATTAATAATGCACTGGTAGTGGTTAGTGAACTCGCACTTGGCGGAACAGCTGTTGGAACAGGATTAAACACGCCAAAAGGCTATGATGTCTTGGTGGCGAAAAAAATTGCTGATTTTACAGGACTTCCCTTTGTTACAGCGGCGAATAAATTTGAAGCGCTTGCGGCACATGATGCCATGGTTGAATTATCTGGCGCATTGAAAAGAACAGCTGTTTCCTTGATGAAAATTGCGAATGATATTCGAATGCTTTCCTCTGGTCCGCGTTGTGGAATAGGAGAAATCATCATCCCTGATAATGAGCCAGGTTCATCCATCATGCCAGGAAAGGTAAATCCAACACAACCAGAAGCATTAACAATGGTATGCGCCCAAGTAATGGGGAACGATGTTACTGTTTCGATTGCTGGTTCTAACGGACATTTTGAATTGAATGTTTTCAAACCAGTAATTGCTTACAATGTTTTACAATCCGCTCGCTTAATCGGCGATGCTTGTGTTTCTTTTACGGACAACTGCGCCGCAGGTATTGAAGCGAATTTACCAATGGTGAAAAAACACTTGGACAATTCTTTGATGCTGGTGACGGCATTAAACACAAAAATTGGCTACTACAAAGCTGCTGAAATTGCAAAATATGCGCACAAAAACGGCACAACTTTGAAAGAAGCGGCTGTTGGACTCGGCCATGTTACATCAGAAGAGTATGATGAATATGTTGATCCATCTAAAATGATTGGTTCATTAGATTAGTCCATCTCTTAATACTTGAAAGCGGTGGGATTCTCACCGCTTTTTTTATGAGAAAATTGTACATTTGAACACTATAAAACCCTTAAATGAAACGAACAAAAGACGATTGGATCGCACTGATATCTTTCTTATTTGCACTATGGTTTTCTTTGGCTGGAATTGTTTGGGTATATGGAGCAGCGTTAATTATTGCCTATCCTTTTGGTTTGATTAGTTTCATTCTTTGGCGCTTTTTTCTTGGGGAGAAAAGAAAACAAAGTAAAATTATACCAACCATTCTTGCTTGTGGACTACTCTTGTCGCTAATGGTATTATTCTTCACTTGGCTGTCCTATTCCGCCGGATAATTCCCAAAAAAATCCGTAATTTTGTGCTGTAAAAATGTACCTATGTCAAAAATTAAAGTTGCCAATCCAGTTGTAGAGTTAGATGGGGATGAAATGACCCGCATTATTTGGAAATTCATAAAGGATAAATTGATTCTTCCTTACCTAGATCTAGATATAAAATATTACGATTTAGGGATCGAAAAACGCGATGAAACCAACGACCAAATTACGGTAGACGCAGCGGAAGCAATTAAGAAATATAAAGTGGGAATTAAATGTGCGACCATCACCCCAGATGAAGCTCGAGTAAAAGAATTCAACTTGAAATCCATGTGGAAATCTCCAAATGGAACCATTCGTAACATCTTGGATGGCACCGTTTTTCGTGAGCCAATCGTGATGCAAAATGTACCTCGCTTGGTAACAAACTGGACCGCTCCTATTATTGTTGGTCGTCACGCGTTTGGGGATCAGTATCGTGCGACGGATGCTGTTTTTAAAGGTAAGGGGAAATTAACCATGACCTTCACACCTGAAGACGGTGGAGAAATTCAAAGCTTTGAAGTATACAATTTTAAAGGTGATGGTGTTGGAATGGCGATGTACAACACAGATGAGTCCATTCGTGGATTTGCCTACTCCTGTTTCAATATGGCCCTTTCTAAAAAATGGCCACTTTATTTGTCAACAAAAAACACCATCTTGAAAAAATACGATGGTCGCTTTAAGGATATTTTTGAAGAAATTTATCAAAATGAATTCAAAGCAAAATACGAAGCCGCTGGAATCGTATACGAGCACAGATTAATTGACGATATGGTTGCTTCTGCTTTAAAATGGAATGGAAATTTCGTTTGGGCATGTAAAAACTATGATGGAGATGTTCAATCAGATACCGTTGCCCAAGGATTTGGTTCTTTAGGCCTAATGACCTCTGTATTGATTACTCCAGACGGAGAAGTAATGGAGGCAGAGGCTGCACATGGAACGGTAACACGTCACTACAGAGATTATCAAGCGGGGAAACAAACGTCAACGAATCCGATTGCATCTATTTTTGCTTGGACTCGTGGATTGGCTTTCCGAGGTAAATTAGATAATAATCAAGCGCTTATTGATTTTTGTTTGTCTTTGGAGCGTGTATGTATCGAAACGGTAGAATCTGGGATTATGACCAAAGATTTGGCGGTGTGTATTCACGGAAACAAAGTGAATCACGGTGAACACTTTGTTTATACAGAAGAGTTTTTAGATGCGCTAGACAAAGGTCTCATCGCTAAAATGAATGCTTAATGTTGGGGGTCTTCGGACCCCTTTTTTATGCGTTTATTTTACAGTTTAAAAACCTTAAGTTACATTTACAATGTGGGGTATATGAAGCTACTTGTTTGTTTATTAACCGTTGTACTCTGTTCGTGCAAAACCATTGACATTTCCCGTCCTTCCGTTTCAGTCGTTGACACAAGTTTGGTTAACTTACCTCCTTCCTACATCAATATTCCAGTAGAAATTGATTTGACAACTCAATTAAACGAAGTCGAAAAGTCCCTACCGAAACAATTTGTTGGAAAACAAGAACAATGCGAAGGAGTTAGTTTTTCCTATAAGTTTATTCGGGAACCGATTGATTTTCAATTAAAGCCAAGTGCTTTGTACTACGAGGTGGGCGGAAAATTCGAACTTAAACTTAATTATTGCCCTAAATGCCACGACTTGTGGGATGAAAACGGATCCTGTACTGTGCCTAGAATTTATGCTAGTTGTGGCTCCGGTGAACCTATGCGCAGGGTAAAGGTCGCTTATTCAACAAGTGTTTCCATCACGGATGCCTATCGCTTTAATACGAGCACGAAATTGAAAAAGTTTGAGTTATTAGACCCTTGTGAAATCACCGTATTCAAGTATGATGCGACGAGCCTTGTGGAAAAACAAGTGCGTATGCAATTGGAAGCGATGGAAAAGGACATTGATAAACAAATTGAAGGTGTTGACATCCGAACTTCCCTCCAAGATGTTTGGAAACAACTAGAAGAGCCTATAAATTTAAGCGGATATGGCTTACTTTATTTAAATCCTAAAAGCATGGCATTAAGTCCAGTTCATCTAGAAGCCAATACGAAAACCGCTACATTAAATGCCCTATTAACCGTTCAACCACTGATTTCAACGAATAAAATTAGTCAACAAAAAACACCTCTTCCAAACCAATCTACCTATAAAAATAACGCAGGTTTCGAGCTTGCCATTTCAGTAAAGGCCTCTTATGACTCCATCAATAAATTAATGAATCAATCTGTGAAGGGAATGGATATTCCTTTTCATAATAAACACGTGGTCATTGATTCATTACATGTGCTCGGACAACAAAATCAAAAATTACTAGTGGAAGTACACTTTTCGGGCTCGAAAAAAGGGGTGTTTTTCTTGGTTGGTCAACCGGCTATTACGCCCGAACAACATTTTGTGATGCATGATGTCGCCTACGATATAAATTCCAAAAGCGTGTTACTAAAAACAGCAAAGTGGTTGTTTGACAAAAGAATTTTAGAAGAAATCCAAAAAGCCGCCGACTATGATTTAAACCCTTTGCTAGAAGAAACGAAAGTTAGCATCGACCAACAACTAAACACGACACTCACACAAGGGGTCTTTTTATCTGGAAAGGTGGACGAACTTTCTGTTTCAACTATTATTTTAGGCGCCACGGATTTTTACATGATGACCTTAGTTTCTGGAAACATGAAACTAAAGATGAAATAATTCGTTAAACGCCACGTGCGGACATTGTTGTTTCTTTTGATCACCCCTATGCTTGCTTTTGCGCAGCAAGGCGATTTTTCCTCCTGTGAAAATGCGTTAAGTCTTGTTCCGAGTGGAAAATACACCGTTTCTTTTTTAGGAAAAAAAGGCCTTATACCAAGTGAGGGTGTTTTTCAACACGCTAGAAACCCCGGGAAAAATCAACTTTGGATGGACTTCACAACTACTCAAAAGGGTGGTCTGACCATTTCATTTTTACATCAAGACCAGTCGATACAATTACTGATCCTGAAGGAAAAAGAAGTGGATGTCTGTTCCGCATTAAAAGAACAAAACTTACAAGTGATTGTTGAGCGGACGATTGATTCACTGGTTACATTAGAAACAGAACTTGAAGTAAATGAGAATGAACATTATTACATCGTTCTTTTAGGGGCCGAAAAATCAAAACAATCCATTTCTTGTCAGTTTTCTTTTCTCATTGATGAAGACGAACCAAAAAAATCATCATCATTAAACCTGGTATATAATGAGTCTCTTCCCATTTATCATCTATTCATACGTGACAAGGCTTCCTTTAGCCCAGTGGAAGCCCGCATCGTTTTGCAAGGATCAACTGAAATCAATGGTATTTATAGAGCAAGTGATTTAGAAATGAATCTGTCTAAAAAAGTAAAGGAGGGATTTTTAAGGGTGGATGCAGAAGGGTATTTATCGGCTGACTTTGAAAATACGGCTATCCCCATGAATAATCAATTTCACGATACGATTTGGTTGACACCGATTCAAGAAGGGATGTTAGCAGCATTAGACGACGTATATTTTGCAGCCGGACTTGCCACTATTTTGGAAGAATCTTATCCAAAATTGAAAAGACTTCGGGACTTTTTGATTTTAAATCCTTCCGTATCCATTGAAATTCATGGACATGTCAATGAAGACAATGATAAAGACCTTGTTTCCATGAAATTATCTAAAAAACGCGCTCAAAAAGTAGTCGAATACCTTGTGGCGGGGGGTATAGATCCGAAACGACTTACGGCTATTGGGTTTGGAAATACTAAACCCATATACAAAACACCACAAACGGAGGAAGAAAAAGAGGCGAATAGACGCGTAGAAATTCTAATTCAAAAGAATTAACAAGGTATTTTATTCACCCTGTTCTGGTGTCTTCCTCCTTCGAATGAGGTAGACAAAAACGTTTCAACCATTTCCAAAGCGAGTTCTTCAGAAACAAATCGTGCAGGAATGGCAATAATATTGGCGTCGTTGTGCGTTCGCGCTAACTCTGCAATCTCAGTTGTCCAACACAATGCACTGCGTATTCCTTGATGCTTGTTTGCGGTCATATTTATTCCATTACCTGATCCACAAAGTAAAATGCCTAACATTCCCGTGTTTTCTTCCACCATTGCCGCAAGTGGATGAGCATAATCGGCGTAATCAATACTCTCTTCTGAATAACATCCAAAATCTTTTACTTCTAAACCTTTAGCTGTTAAATGTTTAACAATACTTTCTTTGGTTTTAAATCCCGCGTGGTCACATGCAATTGGAATCATCATAACTTTTATACATTTTACATACAAAGGTAATGACTATTCACAAACAGCTGTAGTTATTCACAATGATGATTTCAACCTAAGCCAGAAGCCCCTATTTACTGAAATTAAAATCAGTAGTTATTCACTCGTTAAACTGTAAAATTGTGAATAGCTGTGTATAACCACTTAAAACTTTTCCTTGCAAAATTCAATCGTTTTTCGAATTGCATCTTTTTTTGAATTAATATCAATAAGTTAGCTATTGTTATACAGAGTTATTAGCGCTGTTATTCACTTTATTTGACCTTCTTTTTTGTTTTTCTTTTCAACATAGTATTCAATTAAGACCTTGTTTAAAAGTCTGTATATTATTTACTATCAATTGATTAACAAATCATTACTTGTTGATTAAGTTATTTGTAATGTTTAAAACCTTAAATACAAATAATTCAGGTTTACTTATACACAAATGAACATCCTTAATAAGAGTAATAAAGATTTTAAATAATTTAAAAAAAGAAATATATTCTATTAAATAAGCTGATACAGATTAAATTTGTGCTGTATCAAAATCTTGAATACTTTTATCTCATGGAAAATAGCTTTGACTTACTGATTCTTCAAATCGATTCTTTTATACGAAAGTACTATAAGAATCAAATGATTCGAGGAATTTTACTGTTTTTTGTGATTTTCTTATTCACGTTTTTGTTGGCAACTAGTTTGGAATATATTGGACGATTTAATTCCATCGTAAGAGCTATTTTCTTTTTTGGGTTCATTGCATTAAATGGTTATATCCTGGTGCGGTTTTTTATTATTCCGTTAACGAAACTAAGTTCCTTTGGAAAACAAATTAGCAGACTACAAGCGGCAGAAATTATTGGTTCTTTTTTTCCGAGTGTATCTGATCGTTTAAAAAATACCCTTCAACTTCAAAATAGTTTAACACATCAAGAAGGTAATATTGAATTACTCAGAGCAAGTGTTAATCAACGTTCAAATGCATTGAGTGTCATACCATTTAAAAATGCCATTGAAATTGGAGAGAATAAAAAATTCTTAAAATACTTAGTTCCATTATTTGTTTGTTTCGTGTTAATTGCTCTTTTTATTCCTTCTGTGATTACACAAGGAACAGAACATGTGGTTTTTTACAATAAAGAATTTAAGGAAAAGTCACCATTTGATTTTAAATTAAGAAACGCATCTTTATTATTGGAGGAAGGAAGAGATTTTCAAGTCGATTTAGAACTTATTCCCAATCAACAAGACAAGAAAGAATTACCAAATCAAGTATACATTGTATCTGAACAAGGTAAGTTTTTATTACTTCGAAAAACCAAAAATACATTTATTGGGACGATTAAAAAACCCAGAAAAAAAACCTCATTTTATTTTACAACGAATGAATTCGATAGTGAACGATTTCATTTAAACGTGATTGGAAAATCCCTAATAGGAAAAATACAAGCTGTTTGTACGTATCCATCATACTTAGGGAAAACAAATGAAACAATTGATAACGTGGGTGATTTAACCTTACCGGAAGGAACGATTGTGGAATACCGAATTCGAACAAAAAACACAAAAAAAACCGAGGTTTTCTGGAATCAATCCAAAACGAGTTTTCTAGAAGAGTCGTTTAAATTTAAACAACTATGTAAAGAAGATAAGGTTCTTAAGTTTATACTAGAAAATAAATTTCATAAACAAAAGGATACAGTTCATTACCGAGTTTCGGTAATAAAGGATGCTTTTCCTTCGATCGAAGTATCCGAACAAACAGATTCTGTCTCGGCTGGTCTAAAGTATTTTAATGGTATTGTTTCGGATGATTATGGATTGAAAAATCTACAATTTATCTATAAAATAACACATGAAAATGGACAAAATAAGGAAGTAAGAATGCCGGTTCAACAAGTCATGGGGTCGCAAATGAATTTCCGTTTTGCAGTAGATTTTAATCGTGAAGAAGTAAAGCTCAATGATAAAATCTCCTATTACTTCGTAGTGTATGATAATGATGGTGTTAACGGAAGTAAAGCAAGTAAGAGTCAATTATTTACATATGAATTACCGTCATTGGCAGAATTGAATGATACTAGAAATAAAGAACAAGAGCAAACAAAAGAAAATATTGATCAATTATTAGCGAAAACGAAGGAATTTCAAAAGAATATTTCCGCGTTAAAAAAAGAAGCGTTGAATGCTAAATCATCCGATTGGAATAAATTGAATAAAGTTCAACAGTTAAAAGAAGAACAAGCTACCCTCATGGAGTCTCTCCAAAAAGTACAAAATGAAATGGATCGGAGTATGGAGGAAAAAAATCAACTTTCTCCGGTGGACAAAGAACTTTTGGAAAAACAGGAAATGATTGAAAAGTTGTTGGAAGAATTAATGGATGACGAATTAAAAAAATTATTGGAGGACCTAGAGAAATTGCTACAACAGAATGATAAAGAACAAGTGAAGGAAAAAATGGAGGAATTGAATCAGTCCAGTGAGGATATGAAAAAACAATTGGACCGTAGCCTTGAAATGTTAAAGAAAATGCAGCTAAACGAACGTATTGATGATGTAGAGAAGGAATTAAAAGATTTAGCAAAAGAACAAGATAAATTAAGAGAAGAAACAAAGGAAAATACTTCAAAAGAGGATTTATTGAAGAAGCAGGAAGAATTAAATAAAAAATTTGAGGAATTAAAGAAGGATTTAGAGAATTTAGACAAATTGAATAAAGAGTTGGAGAAACCAATGGATTTAGGAAATCTAGAAGAATTAAAAAAAGAAGTAATTGAGGATTTGAAGGAAGCGAAAGAAGGAATTGAAGAAGGGAAAGAGAAGAAAGCAGGGGAAAGTCAGAAATCTGCAGCTGAAGGAATGAATTCTATGGCCAATCAATTGAATGCGAAACAACAGCAAGCGAACAAAAAAGAACAAGAAGAGGATATGAAATCTCTTCGTAATATTTTAGAAAGTTTGATGACCCTTAGTTTTGACCAGGAAGCGTTGATGAATAAGTTTTCAAAAGTGACAACACAAGATCCTATGTATCGAAGATTGGGAAGGCGTCAACAACGTATCATAGATGAAACTAAAATAATTAAAGATAGTTTGCTTGCATTAGCGAAGCGTCAACCAAAAATTGCGTCATTCATCGATAAAGAATTGAATGCCATAGAGAGCAATCAGCGAATGTCTGTAGAAGACATTGATGATCATCGAAAAAAAGATCTCAATAAACACCAACAACTTGTCATGACTTCCTACAATAATTTAGCCTTATTACTTAACGAGGCATTGCAAAGCATGCAAAGTCAGATGCAATCCGAAATGGCAGGAAGTGGAAGCTGTAATAATCCCGGAAAAGGAAGACCAAAACCTGGACAATCTATGTCAACAGGGGACATGAAGGAAATGTTAAAAAAACAACTTGAACAAATGCAAAAAGGACCAAATCCAGGAGGTAGTAAACCTGGTGATAAACCAGGCGATAAACCTGGGGGAAAGCCTGGGTCTTCTGGTCAGAGCATGTTAGGTTTAGGTAATAAGGAAATTGCGAAAATGGCGGCAGATCAAACAGCCATTCGTCAACGTTTGGAACAACTCAGAAATGAGATGAATAAGGACGGGAAAGGATTAGGAAATCAATTAAATCCATTAATTAAAGAATTGGAAGAACAAGAGAAAAATATCATCAATCAAAACTTTAATAATGAAATGGTGAATCGACAAAAAGAGATTTTAACTCGATTGTTGGAAAGTGAAAAAGCGTTGATGGAAAGAGGTTACGAAGAAAAAAGGGAATCTAAATCGGGAAAAGATGAAGATTATGGTAACAAAATCCGTTTTGATGAGTATAACAAATCGAAATTAAAGGAATTGGAATTATTGAAATCTGCTGACCCTTCATTGCGTCAGTATTACAAAGAGAAAGCAAATCAATATTTCAATCTGAACTAAGTAGCATTTCCTGCCGTTTTTTATATGAAAGAAGGATTTAATATTATTGAAAAAATTACGTTAACTACTGATTATCAGTCTCTTGTGGATGTTGAGAATTTAGTGGAACGGGTTTGTCAATCGTTGGGAGTACAGGATGACGCCTACGGTAATGTTTTAATTTCTGTAACAGAGGCAGTGAATAACGCTATTTGTCATGGGAACAAAAATGATGCAAACCTAACAATAGAAGTAGGTGTTGGTGATCATACAGATGCCTTTTGTTTTCGTATATGTGACCAAGGTGATGGTTTTGATTATTCTAATCTACCAGACCCGACCGCTCCGGAAAATATTTTAAAGGAAAACGGACGAGGTATTTTCTTAATGAAAAACTTGGCGGATGAAATAGCTTTCAATGATAAAGGGAATGAGGTCACTATTTATTTTAGTAAATGATTTCTGTTCAATTTATTGAGGTTAAAAAACCAATATTTCTAAAATCAAACGAATTGAAGTCTTTCCTGAAAAGACTTATATTCAAGGAAGGAAAAACATTGGGTGATCTATCGGTTGTTTTTTGCACGGATGAATACCTTTTAAAGGTGAATCAAGATTACTTGCAGCATGATTATTATACAGACATTATCACCTTTGATTATTGTGAGGGAACAAAAATTAGTGGAGATTTGTTGATTTCTTTGGACCGTGTAATGGAGAATTGCGTGTTAGAGAAAACTTCTTTTGAAAGCGAATGTTTCCGCGTGGTTTTTCATGGTGTTTTGCATTTGTGTGGATTTAAGGATAAGACAAAACGAGACGTTTTGATCATGCGCGGCAAAGAAAGTGAATATTTAGATTTGTTTGTTTCACGTGAAACAAATAAAAATTAGGAACAAATGTTTCACGTGAAACAATGAATATGTTAGAAAATTACGATGTGATTGTAGTGGGCGCTGGACACGCTGGTTGTGAAGCCGCCAATGCAGCCGCTAAAATGGGTAGTAAGGTTTTATTGCTTACTATGAACATGAACACCATCGCTCAAATGAGTTGCAATCCGGCTATGGGTGGTGTTGCGAAAGGACAAATCGTAAGAGAAATAGATGCGCTTGGTGGAGGCTCAGGAATTGTGAGTGATAAGAGCGCTATTCAGTTTCGTATGTTGAATATGTCAAAAGGACCAGCTATGTGGTCGCCAAGAACACAGAATGACCGCATGATGTTTTCTTGGGAGTGGCGCTTGTTATTGGAAAAAAACACCAACATCGACTTTTGGCAAGACATGTGTACAGGAATTATTGTTAAAGAAAATAAAGCGCTGGGCGTACACACCTCAATGGGTGTTGATATTTATGCCAAGACCGTTGTATTAACTAATGGAACTTTTTTAAATGGTTTGATTCACCTAGGAGAAAAACAGTTTGGTGGAGGAAGAGCCGCGGAAAAGGCGTCCACTGGTATAACGGAATGTTTGATCGCTTTGGGTTTTGAAGCGGGCAGAATGAAGACAGGGACCCCGCCGAGGGTTGATGGCCGCTCCTTGGATTATTCAAAAATGGAATTACAACCAGGAGACGTAAACCCATCCAAATTTAGTTATACGGATACAAAAGCCCTAGACAAACAAATACCTTGTTATATTACGTATACAAATGAACAAACGCATGAGTTATTGCGTACGGGTTTTGACCGCTCCCCAATGTTTAATGGAGCCATCAAAAGTATGGGCCCAAGGTATTGTCCAAGTATTGAGGACAAAATAAACCGTTTTGCGGATCGCGATCGACATCAAATATTTGTTGAGCCGGAAGGTTGGGAAACAGTGGAGATTTATGTGAATGGATTTAGTACTTCTCTGCCGGAGGATGTGCAATTAGCCGCACTTAAGACAATACCAGGATTTGAAAAGGTTAAAATGTTTCGCCCTGGTTATGCCATAGAATATGACTATTTCCCTCCTACTCAATTAAAACACACACTGGAAACAAAGCGAATAGAAGGTTTATATTTTGCAGGACAAATTAATGGAACAACGGGTTATGAAGAAGCCGCCTGTCAAGGATTAATGGCGGGAATTAATGCACATTTGAAAACCAAAGAAAAAGAGCCATTTATACTATCTAGAAGTGATGCTTATATCGGAGTGTTGATCGATGATTTGATTACAAAAGGAACGAATGAGCCTTATCGAATGTTTACGAGTCGTGCAGAGTTTAGAATCTTATTGAGGCAGGATAATGCTGATGAACGTTTAACACCGCTAGGGTATGAAATTGGCTTAGCTGAGCAAGAGCGTTTTGAGAAAGTGCAACAAAAAATAACCCAAACCAATTGGTTAAAAAAAGAATTGCGAACCATTGGGATTACTCCAGAACAGGCCAATCCACTGCTGGAAGAAAAAGACTCAACCCCGATAAATCAGCAGGTGAAAATCACAAGTCTTTTAACAAGGCCTCACATTAATCTTCATGATTTATTATTGGTTTCAAATGAAGCCAAAATAGCTGCAACTAAAGCCGCAGAAATTGATTCCGATGTATTGGTTCAAACCGAGGTTCAATTGAAATATGAAGGGTACATTGAACGGGAACAGGAACAAGCACAAAAACTATCCCGTTTAGAAGATTTGATAATACCAGAACATGTAGATTATACTCAAATAAAAAGCATCTCGCTGGAAGCAAAAGAAAAATTACGGAAGATTCAACCACGAACGATTGGACAGGCCTCTCGTGTCTCTGGGGTCTCTCCTAGTGATATTTCTGTGCTTTTGATCCACTTGGGTCGTTAAAAACACGATATAAGCCCGTTTAAGGCGCTTCTGCTGTATTAAACATAAAACCATTAGGCGCAAGGTGAAATGTGTCCGGAGGATTGTTTTATGAAGGCCTTTTTTTCTTTCATTTTGTTGTTTGAACAGCTTTTGGTATTTGCAAAACCGAAACTAATATTTCGTTACTTTTGATGAAATATCAGAAATGCAGCGAAAAGTCTATTTTATTGATTCTGTACATCACATTTTAGAGGAACGATTGACAAAGTTTGGTTTTACCTGCATAGATGCAACGCAAGTGCCGTCAGAAGAAATACTTTATTATGTGAAAGATGCATTTGGATTAGTCATACGTTCGAAGTTTACAATCAATCAAGAAAAAATATCACAAATACTTGATTTACAATTTGTTGCAAGGTCTGGTTCGGGTTTAGAAAACATTGATGTGACTTATTGTGAAAGTAAGGGCATACAGCTTTTTAATTCTCCTGAGGGAAATCGAAATGCAGTAGCGGAGCATGCGTTAGGATCGTTATTAGCCTTGTTAAACAAGATTCCAAAAGCAAATACTGAAATCCGCGCGGGTATTTGGGACCGAGAAAGTAACAGAGGAGAGGAATTAGACGGAAAAACAGTTGGAATCATTGGTTTTGGAAACAATGGCGCTGCTTTTGCAAAAAAACTGCAGGGATTTGATGTAAAGGTCATGGCCTATGATCGTTATAAACAAGGTTTCGGTACTCATTTCGTTCAGGAATGTACCCTAGAAGCGATACAAGAACAGGCAGATGTGATTAGTTTCCATGTCCCACAAAACACCGAAACCATTTATTTTTTGAATGAGTCCTTTATTCAAAAGTGTCAAAAACCATTTTATTTGTTGAATTTGTCCAGGGGAAAAATCGTCAAAACAGCGGCGCTTGTTTCAGCGCTCAAATCAAATCAAATCAAAGGCGCATGTCTGGATGTCTTGGAATATGAGAAAACTAGTTTTGAGTCCTTTTTTGAAGCCGAACATCCCGAAGATTTCAAGTATTTGCTTGATTCTGCAAATGTGATACTTTCTCCACATGTTGGTGGCTGGACCACACAAAGTTATTTTAAATTAAGCAATGTGCTTGCGGATAAAATCATTGATTATTACACGAACAATCACCCATTAGTCTGACCATTCATCTAAAAATCGATCTAATTCTCTTCGGTCTTTTTTGCTTGGTTTTCCGTCGGTTTCGCGGTAACCTTTTTGCGCTAATTGGTATTCTTTCAGTTTGATAATTTCTTCTGGTTTCGTCATATCTTCTAGAAATTCAGAAACGAGCGGGGCACCCACCCTTTTATCTAGAAAACCTAAAATTTTATATTCAAAAAGCGCACTGTGACGCTGAACACTAATGATATCGTTTAATCGGATTTCACGGGATGGTTTAATTTCCATGCCATTCAGTTTAACTCTTCCCTTGGAAATGAATTCACTTGCTTGTGAACGTGTTTTGGCCAATCTAACGCACCACAAGTATTTGTCAATGCGGATTTTCATCTCTTATTTTTTTCGGAAGGCTGGCAAATACTAAATCATAGGAATGATCCACTAATGCGATTAACATCGCGTCATCTACATCATCGAAAAGACGAATGGTGTTCCAGTGTTTTTTATTCATGTGAAATCCAGGTTGAATTGCCTGATATCGTTCCCGAAGGTCAACTGCCTTTTCTGGGTCACATTTTAAATTGATCCCATCAAATTCTTCTACATCCATCAAAGCAAACATTTTGCCAAAAACCTTGAAAACTAAGGTTCTTTGATCAAAAGGAAAGCCCTCGTTTACTCCTTTTTTTTGAAGACAATGAGCCCTTAATTCTTCCAAATACATAGAGAAGCATTAATGAATAGCTGGAGCTTGGTCGTAATGTCCTAAATTATAAAGCATTTTAGTGTGATCTGCCAAAGCCCCAATAAAGGTTTTATAGGAGTAGTAAGGTAAATTAAACTCTTCGGCTGTGGCCTTTACAATTTCTGCTATTTTACTGTAATGAATGTGGCAAATATTTGGGAATAAGTGATGCTCTACCTGGAAATTAAGCCCGCCAACATACCAAGAGAACCATTTCGATTTAGGTGCAAAATCAGCAGTATTATACAGTTGATTTACGGCCCAATCAGCTTCAATGTTTCCGCTTGCGTCAGGCATTGGGAAGTTTGACGTTGGAACGACGTGTGCTGGTTGAAAGATAATCGACAAGATAAATCCTGCAATGAAATGCATCGTAACAAAGC
This sequence comes from Crocinitomicaceae bacterium, assembly GCA_024643555.1. Classification (GTDB taxonomy): domain Bacteria; phylum Bacteroidota; class Bacteroidia; order Flavobacteriales_D; family Crocinitomicaceae; genus UBA952. The sequence goes on from JAHEMQ010000115.1 coordinate 21,448, forward strand.
CAATAAGGGTTAACACCCAACTGGCAGGACTGAACACAAATGGACAAACAATGAATAAACCAACATAAATCACCTTAAATAAAATGATAAAACTTAAATGGCGCGCATAAGTTGTTCCTTGCGTTTTAATAAGGTCTTTTTCTTTGTATCGTTTCGCTTGTTTGAAGTCTTTCGTGGAAAACCACATGAGCGTCATCATCCCATAAAAAAACCAAGCGTAAACATGTTGAAATTTATGCGCTGCATAGCGTTTTTTGTGAGGTGTAAAACGCAATAAAAACGCCGGCGGATCAATGTCCTCATCTAAATGCGTGACATTGGTGTAAGTGTGGTGTAGCACATTGTGTTGAATTTTCCAATTAACAGCGCTTCCTCCTAATAAAATTAAAACATTTCCAACGGCTTTATTGATGGTTTCGTTTCTTGAATATGCGCCGTGATTTGCGTCGTGCATGATAGATAATCCGCAACCGGCCATCCCAACACCCATCATCACCCAACACATAAAATAAATCCACGAATCCATTCCCGCAACAAAAAGAAAACCGAAAGGCACTAGATAAATGGCCAACATCGCAAACGTTTTAATGACCATTGCTGCGTTTGCATGGCGCGTAATGTTGTTTTCTTTGAAGTAATTGTTTACTCGGGATCTCAGGGTTTTGTAAAACTCTGTATTCGTGTCTTTTGAAAATGAGACGGTTTGATGGTTCATGCTTTTGGTTTAATGTACAAATTTAGTGATAAAGTGTCTATGTAAAACTTTATTCATACTAGAATTATATCAGCCCCTGTAATGAACAGAACTTGTAATAGTGCGATTTCGCAGCTATCAGTTCATCATGGCTTCCTTTTTCTACAATTTCTCCTTTCGATAAAACGACAATTTCATCTGCATTTTTGATGGTGCTAAGTCGATGGGCAATCACAAAAGAGGTTCTTCCTTCCATTAGGGTTTCAAGGGCATCTTGAACCAATTTTTCTGATTCTGTGTCAAGCGCAGAGGTGGCTTCATCCAAAATGAGAATGGCGGGATCCTTGTAAACCGCACGAGCAATATTCAAGCGTTGTTTTTGTCCACCAGAAAGTTTATTTCCTCGTTCACCAATGATGGTGTCGTAACCTTGTTCAAGCTCCGAAATAAACACATGAGCATTCGCTACTTTTGCTGCGTAAAGTACTTTTTCCATGTTTGGGTTTTCATCCCCAAACGCAATGTTTTCCGTCACTGTCACATTGAACAAGATGGATTCTTGGGAAACAATCCCGGTTAAATGTCTTAAATCATGAATTTTTAAGTCCCGAATGTCTTTTCCATCGATGTTTATACTACCTGTTTCTACGTCATAAAAACGAGAAAGTAGGTCCATCAAGGTTGATTTCCCACTTCCAGACTCTCCTACAATCGCTACAGCAGATCCCTTTTTAACTTCCCAATTCAAGTTTTTAATAATGGGCTCGTTTTGGTATTTGAAACCAACGTTGTCAAATACAATGGAATCATTGAATTGATCAATGGAAATGGCGTTTTCTTTTTCAAGTATTTTCTCATCACTCGTCAGAATTTCGTTGATGCGATCAAGAGAAACCTTTCCTTTGTTAATGACAGCAACCCCACTGGAAACAGCTTGAATGGGTCGAAGTAATTGAGAAAAAACAACAATAAATGTAATAAACAGCTCTCCGGTTAAAGCGTGTCCGCCCTGATTACCTTCTAAGATCTGTTTCCCACCGAACCAAACCAAGCACATCATCACTCCGGCACCGATTGTTTCGTTAAGTAGGGAGGAAACATCTTTTTTACGGATGGTTTTCGTGGTTAATTTTTGATGCCTTAAGTTAAGAGCCTGGAAAACACCAGTCATAAAGTGTAAGGCATTAAATGACTTGATGATACGCACACCACTTAAGCTTTCATCAAAGGACGAAGTAAGTAATCCCAACTGTTCTTGACCTTGCTTTGCTGTGCGTTTTAAGCTTTTACCAACAGTGGAAATAACAAAAGCGGAAATCGGTAAAAGGAAAAAAGAAACGACGGTTAACTCGGCACTAATGAACAACAATGTTCCCACGTGAATCATGATGGAAATGGGATCTCTAAATACCAACTCCAAGGTACAGACTACCGCATTTTCAACTTCTCCAACATCATGACCCATACGCGTCAGCAGATCACCTTTTCTTTCGTTTGCGTGAAAACCAAGAGGCAATTTTATTGCTTTCACATAAAGCTGATTTCTAATGTCTCGCACCACCCTTGCTCGCAATTCTGATTGAAACCACACGGCAAAATACCGAGAAAGATTTTTAAAGAAAAAGGCACCGAAAACCATAAAACACACAGTAAATAAAGCGCGTTTTGGGTCAGACACAACCATATGGTGCATTTCGTAATTGTAAAGATCGACCCAATGTGAAGGCAAATCTCCAATGTTTCCTGAATAATGAGGGACTTTGACAACTGTTTTTAACTCTTTTGAACTGAAAATCAACTGTAAAAAAGGAATAAACAAGACCAAAGAAAGCAAGTTGAAAACAGTAAACAAGAGGTTTCCTATGATGGTTAACAACGCCAATAAGCGGTATTTAAAAGCAAAGCCAAAAATTTCCCAAAAGGTTTTCATACGACAAAGATACGGAATCCTTTGCTACACAGACGCACCCACGACCTCCTAGATTATTTGTGTAATTTTGTCCCTTGATAGGTGTATTATGAACATTAAAAACCCAAGTATTTCCATTGTTATCCCGAATTACAACGGTTTTAAGTTGTTGCCAGAAACCATTGAACACGCGAAAAACGCACTAAAATCTAGTGGTTTGTCCGACTTCGAAATCATTGTTAGCGATGATGCATCAACGGATCGGTCCCTGGACCTTCTTGCGCAATCTTTTCCTGATGTGATCTTGGTTAAAAGCAAAGAGAACTCAGGGTTTGCTGGTAACGTAAATCGGGGAATACAAAGAAGCACCAAAGAACTCGTTTGTCTGTTAAATTCCGATGTGCACTTGCAGGAAGGATATTTTACCGCTCAAGTTCCACTCTTTGAAAATCCAATGGTCTTTGGGGTGATGGGACTAATTCAAGAACAGGGCACCAAGGTTTTTCAAGACGGAGCTAAATTACCAAGTGTTTCCAACGTGAAAATAGACAGCAACAAAAATAATTTTTCCGAACACGAGGTTTTACCCACCTTGTTTCTTTCGGGCGCTAACGCATTGCTGCGAGCGAGTTATTTAAAAGAAATGGGTGGACTCAATGAGTCTTTTAATCCATATTATGCGGAAGATGTTGAACTTGGAATTCGTGCATGGCGTATGGGTTGGACCTTGTTGTATCAACCAGCATCTCGCTGTTTTCACGCCCAATCTTCCACGATTCTTAAACTCCCAAGTGACCACGTGCGAACGGTCGCGAAACGAAATAAACATTTTTTACATTTTTTGCATCTTCCCGACGGATTTCTTTGGGTTTACGTCCTACAAGTGAGTGTAAAGGCATTTTTTCAGGTTATGATGGGAAATCGAGTTCATGGAAAAGCCCTTCTTTCGTTTTATCGTGCTATTCCTGCTTTGATGAAACAAAGACAGGCCTTTCAAAATTCATCGATCAATGGACGCGTTTTGTCCTTAATGGAGGTTCGAAAAAAAATCTTACGCTTGATGGAATTGAGCCAAACGACCGCTAATCCTTCATAAATTCATAACTTTGAGACATGAGTTCAATTAGACAAAACAAAATAGAAGCAGTTATTCAGGCTGAATTATCCACTTTTTTTCAGCGAAATGCAAGCGAAATATGTCTTGGTGCAATGGTAACAGTGACCGTTGTTCGGGTAACTTCGGATTTATCATTGGCTCGGTGTTTCTTGAGTGTTTTCGCAGGTCCAGATAAGACAGTTGTATTAGAAAATATCCGTGCGAATCAAGGTAAAATCAGGTATGAAGTTGGCAATCGATTAAAAAACCTCCGCAAAATACCGGATTTAGTATTTCAAATAGACGACTCACTTGATTACGCCATGAAAATCGATGAGTTACTAAAAAAGAAGTGATAAACACACCGTTTTACATAGCAAAAAGGTATTTGTGGTCGAAAGGGAAACGAAATATTGTCACCCTAATTAGCCGAATTTCACTTTTTGGAGTGATGATTATTACCGCCGCACTTGTTGTGTTGCTATCTGCTTTTAACGGCATAGAAAAAATGATCGAACAACTTTATAGTGAGTTTGATCCACCCATTACGATTCAACACGTCCAACGAAAAACTTTTTTCGATAATGAATTAAATCTCACTGAACTGAAAGCCATTCCAGGAGTAAAAAGTGTTTCTGAACAAGTCGAGGAAATCGTGGTGCTTCGACATGATCAAAAATGGATAAATGCCACCTTGTACGGAGTAGACAAATCTTATTTGAACGAATGTCATTTGTCCAAGCACCTCATTAATGGTTACGGTGCATATGATTTTCAAGATGGACACTTCGCTTATTTAGGCGCGGATTTAATGCAAAACTTAAAAATTGGACTGGGCTCTTCGGAAAAAGAACAAGTAGTACTTTATGCGCCAAAACGAAATGTGAAAATCAGATTAGGAAAGGCCCCTTTTCACTCCGCCCGAATCCCAGTGGATGGTGCGATGAACTTCAATCAAGAAGTAAATGCTACAGCACTCATTTGGGACTTGACTTCTGCAAAAAATCTATTAGGTTACGACCATGAATTAAGCAAAGTGTACCTTTTTTTAAAGCCTGGATACGACCTTCAAGCGGTGAAAGAACAACTCCAAAAGAAAATAGGAAATGGTGTTTTTTCCGTCAAAACTAACTTGGAAAAAAACGAATTAATTTTTAGAACAAGTAAGTCGGAACGATTGGTGGTATTCATCATTCTGTTATTTGTTTTTATTCTGGCTGCGTTTAATTTAGTTGCCTCATTGACCATGTTGTACGTCGAAAAGAAGGACAGCATCGATTTGTTAGGTGCTATGGGAATGAGCAAGAAAGGGGTGTTTCAAATCTTTTTTTTCGAAGGCTTATTGATTTCGGGATGGGGAATATTTTTCGGCTTAATTCTTGGCTATGCCGTTGGATTTTTGCAGTTTTCTTTTGGGTTTTTGCGCATTCCAGGCGCAAATATTCCTTTTCCAATCGTCTTTTCTTGGCTTGATTTTGTAAGTATTACTTGCTCAGTTTCTTTGCTGAGTTTCCTCTTTTCATATTTCCCCGTAAGACTTCTTACAAAAAGCAGATAAAACAATTATAAGAAGTATACTCGTGTTTTCAAATAAAATCATGTATATTTGCGCCCGAATTCAAAAAGGCTTATAATGTCATCAGTTAAAGGAAAAATCTCACAAGTTATCGGTCCAGTTGTGGACGTTCGATTTGAACGAGGAACAGTATTGCCAAACATTTACGACGCACTAGAAGTACGTAAGGCAGATGGAACTCGTGTAGTTTTGGAAGTTCAATCACACGTTGGTGAAAATGCTATTCGTGCGATTTCCATGGACTCTACAGATGGTTTCACTAGAGGAATGGAAGTGATTGCGACAGGAGTTCCAATTAAAGTTCCAACCGGAGATAAAATCAAAGGTCGTTTGTTTAATGTAGTTGGTGAAGCAATTGACGGAATCAATACAGTTGACAATTCTGATGGATTGCCAATTCACCGTGAGGCTCCGAAATTTGATCAATTATCAACAGCGACTGAAATCCTGTTCACAGGAATTAAAGTGATTGACTTGATTGAGCCTTATGCAAAAGGAGGAAAAATTGGATTATTCGGTGGAGCCGGAGTAGGTAAAACCGTATTAATTCAGGAATTAATTAATAACATCGCGAAAGGACACGGAGGTTTATCTGTTTTCGCTGGTGTAGGTGAGCGTACCCGTGAAGGGAATGACTTGCTTCGTGAGATGTTAGAGTCAGGAATCATTAAATATGGTGATGACTTTATGCATTCCATGGAAGAAGGTGGTTGGGATTTAACAAAAATCAACCTAGAAGAAATGAAAGAATCCAAAGCGACATTCGTATTTGGACAAATGAATGAGCCTCCAGGAGCAAGAGCACGTGTTGCATTGTCTGGATTGACCATTGCAGAATATTTTAGAGATGGAGATGGAGAAGGACAAGGAAAAGACATCCTTTTCTTCGTTGATAACATCTTCCGATTTACACAAGCTGGTTCTGAGGTTTCTGCCTTGTTGGGACGTATGCCGTCAGCGGTAGGTTACCAACCAACATTGGCAACAGAGATGGGTGCAATGCAAGAGCGTATTACTTCCACTAAAAATGGATCTATTACTTCCGTTCAAGCGGTTTACGTACCTGCGGATGACCTTACCGATCCTGCTCCGGCAAACACATTTGCTCACTTGGATGCAACAACGGTATTGTCTCGTAAAATTGCTGAGTTAGGTATTTACCCAGCGGTTGATCCATTAGATTCTACTTCTCGAATTTTGACTCCAGAAATCGTAGGTGATGAGCATTACAATTGTGCTGAACGAGTGAAAATTACTCTACAACGATACAAAGAACTTCAAGATATCATTGCAATCTTAGGTATGGATGAGTTGTCTGAAGAAGACAAGCTAATTGTACACAGAGCACGTCGCGTTCAACGTTTCTTGTCTCAACCTTTCCACGTGGCGGAACAATTTACGGGTATCCCAGGTGTATTGGTTGACATTCAAGATACGATTAAGGCGTTTAACGATATTTTAGATGGTAAATTTGACCAATATCCGGAAGCGGCATTTAACTTGAAAGGTGGAATCGAAGATGTGATTGCTGCCGGAGAGAAAATGTTGGCGGAAGCTTAATTTTTTGACACATGAAATTAGAAATCATCACACCAGAAGCGAGTCTTTTCAGAGGAGAAGCATCAAGTGTAACTCTTCCCGGGTTAGATGGCGTTTTTCAAGTGTTGAATAACCACGCACCAATCATTTCATCCTTGAAAAGTGGCGATTTGATTTTTGAATTATCTGGAAATCCTGCCGACGCAGAAATGAGCGAACAATTGGTTCAATCAGGGTCGAAAGTTAGTGTTTCCATCAAAGGAGGTGTAGCAGAATTAAATAACAATCGTTTAATTATTCTTGCTGAATAATTGAATATCAACAGATAAAAAAAGGGATGTGGTTAACCAGTCCCTTTTTTTTTGAGAATTAGTTTATGCGTTTTTGCATACAGAAGACAAGATTCTTTGATTAACTTCGTTCAGGAAGATGGAAATGACGAATATATTGACGCAATTGGAACCGAATAACATCCCAAAGCATGTTGCTTTTATTATGGATGGAAATGGACGATGGGCTAAAAAACAAGGTCAACATCGCTTGTTTGGACATGCGGCAGGAGTCGAGTCGGTAAAGGAAATCATCAAAACAGCAAGAGAAATAGGTGTAAAATACCTGACCATGTATGCTTTCTCAACGGAAAATTGGAATCGTCCACCAGAGGAAGTGATGGGCCTCATGGATTTGTTGGTTGAAGCGATTACGAATGAAACGGATGAAATGCAGAAGAATGGTGTGCGCCTATTAACGATTGGAGACATCTCTGCACTTCCTGAATCATGCGTCCATTCATTGAATAGCGCTATCGAAAAAACGGCGAATAATACTGCACTAACCTTGGTGTTGGCTTTAAATTATAGCGCGCGATGGGAACTAACCAATGCCTGTCGATCACTAGCAGAAAAAGTAAAAGCGGGCACAATGGAAACAGAGGAAATCACCGAGTTAGCTATCAATTCCGTATTGAATACCGCAGGAATTCCAGACCCAGAATTACTCATTCGAACAAGTGGAGAATGCCGAATTAGTAACTTTTTGCTTTGGCAATTGTCTTATACAGAGTTATACTTTACACCGGTGCAATGGCCTGATTTCAGAAAAGAGGAGTTTTTGAAAGCGCTTAGTTCTTATCAGCAACGGGAAAGAAGGTTTGGGATGACCTCTGAACAAATAAACGAAACTAAATGAAATACTTAGTTATATTTTTGCTCCTATCATTTGCTTCATTTAGTCAAAGTGGACCAACCACGTTGGGTGGTTTAGATTTTGATTATGCAGCTCCAAAGGAATACGAAATTGGACCTGTACGTGTGATTGGTGCAGATAATTTTGATCATCAAGGAATAAAAATGATTGCCGGACTCCGTCAAGGACAAATGATCACCTTGCCAAGTCAGCAAATCAACAAAGCCATTCAGAATTTATGGAGCGAGGGATTATTTTCCAACATCTCTATATACGCAGAAAAAGAAATCGCTGGTGTGGTTTATTTAGTCATTGAATTGGTACCCCGACCAAAACTTTCAAAGTTTAAATTCGAAGGAATTACGAAACGTGAAGCGGATAAGGTGCGTGAAGAAATTTCTCTTTATGCGGGAAAAACCATCACGGAAAACCTCCTTTTTCAAACGAAAAGTAAAATCCGTGGTTATTTCCGCGAAAAGGGATTTTATCATGCGAATGTCAATATCCGACGCATGAAGGATACCTTGATCAATGATTCAGAAATATTTTTAATCAATATTGAAAAAGGACCAAAAATTGGCATTAAGGAAATCGAAATAATAGGTAGTACAGAAGTTCCATTATGGAAGCTGAAAATGGCCATGAAGGACACGAAACAAAAAGGAATCATTCGTGTGTTCAAACGCTCTAAATTCACGGAGTCTAGTTACCAGACTGATAAAACGGCCATGCTCGCTAAATTTAACAAAGTAGGACTGCGAGATGCACAAATTATCCATGACACCGTTTATTTATTGGATGAGAAAAACCTAAAGATTCAAATTCAAATCAGCGAAGGAGAAAAATATTATTTTGGCGACATCGAATGGATTGGAAACACCAAATACCGCTCCAGTTTTTTAGATACAGTTTTAGGAATCCACAAAGGTGATTTGTACAATAAAGAATTGTTCACACAACGACTATTTGGTGGACCAGATGGCCGCGATATCACAGGGCTCTATATGAATAAAGGATATTTGTTCTTTCAGGTAATTCCTGTGGAAACGAATGTGACCAACAATTTCATCAACCATCAAATTCGAATCATCGAAGGGAAAATCGCAACGAATGGAAACATAACCATCCGAGGGAACACAAAAACCAACGACTATGTTATTCTGCGTGAAGTGCGCACCAAACCGGGCGATGTGTTTAACAAGGAAGACATCATGAGAACGCAACGTGAACTTTCGCAGTTGGGCTTCTTTAACGACCAAGGATTCCAAGTTAATCCAATGCCAAATCCCGCAAAAGGCACGGTGGATATTGAATACGTAGTAGAGGAAAAGTCAAGCGATCAAATTGAATTATCTGGAGGATACGGTGGCGCTGGTCCGTCCACACCAGGAAGAATCATCGGAACGGTTGGTTTATCCTTCAATAATTTTTCTACCAAAAACTTCTTTAAGAAAGAGGCTTGGTCACCATTACCAGGTGGGGACGGACAGCGTTTATCCATTCGCGCGCAATCAAACGGAAGGTATTACCAAGGTTATAATTTCTCCTTTACGGAACCTTGGTTAGGAGGAAAAAAACCAAATTCCTTATCCTTCTGGGTAAACAGAACAGCACTTTCTACAACCGGATTCCTTCGTTCGGACCCGAATTACACAGGGCTTTCCATTACCGGAACTGGAGTTGGATTGGGTAGACGTAAAAAATGGCCAGATGATTATTTTACTGCGTATTATGAATTGAGTTATCAGTACTATGACGTCATGAAAGACTCGCGTTTCCCTTTGTTTAACGAAGGGTATGCGAATGACATCGCATTTAAGTACGTGTTGCAACGAAGCTCCGTCAGTGCGCCGATTTACCCACAAAGCGGATCAAACTTTACCTTAACAACCAAAGCGACCTTGCCTTATTCATATTTTAGAAACAATGTGGATTACGCTTCAATGACTGATCGTGAACGCTATTTGTTCCTAGAATACTATTCATTCAAATTTACAGGCGAATGGTTCTTGCCATTGACTGCCGATAAAAAGTTAGTGTTAATGCCGCGCTTTGGTTTTGGCTACATTGGAATGTACAACAAGTCGAAAGGACTTACTCCCTTTGACCGTTATTCGATGGGAGGAAGTGGTTTGTCAGGTGTGAATCAGCTGGGGGGAAGACAAATCATCGCTTTAAGAGGTTATGACGATCAAAGTATTTCGGCAAATGGAGGAGACCCAATCATTGCAAAATACACCCTTGAGTTGCGCTATCCTATTTCGTTGAATCCTCAGGCTACATTTTATGCTTTAAGCTTCTTAGAGGCAGGAAACACATACCCTACGTTTGATAAATTCAACCCGTTTAATGTGAAACGAGCTGCAGGTGTAGGAATTCGCGTGTTCTTGCCAATGTTTGGTATGCTTGGACTAGATTATGGATTTGGTTTTGATAAACTGGATAGTTGGTCAAGTGCCTCAGGCTCATCTTCTGGTTCAGATGCTTCGATTGCCAAAAAAGGATTCTATCCGAAATTGAGTTTTACCATTGGGATGAACTTGGGAGAATTATAGATTATTGTAATAAATGTTTAACTTCGTCGTTCTTTAGAAACAATTTTTTTTATGGCAAAGTATTGTTTTCTTTTCATCTTGTTTTTTGGCATGCGTTTTGCCAATGCACAGACCTATGCATTCATCGATTCGGACTACATTTTGAAAAATGTTCCTGAATATGTGGAAGCAAAAGAACGATTGGATAAAATGGCGGAACGTTGGACCAAAGAAATAGAAGAGCGCTACGAGGCCATCAAAACGAAAAAAGCCAACTTCGAACGCGAAGAAGTGCTCCTTCCAAAAGAGGAAAGAGAAAAGCGTAAAAGTGAAATAGAGAAATTGGAGAAGGATGCCATTGACTTACAAACGCAACATTTTGGGTCAGAAGGTGACTATTTTCAAAAACGTCAAGAATTAGTGAAGCCAATTCAAGACCGTGTTTTTACGGCCATGAAAAAAGTGGCGAAAAGAGAAGGATATTCCTTCGTTTTTGACAAAGCAAACCAAAGTAATTTGGTCTACGCAGAGAAGGAATTCGACATGAGCGATTCTGTTCTCGAAGAAATGGGTATAACAAAGTAACAAAAAGAAAGAATGAAAAAGTTATTATTAGGATTAGTATTATTTATTGGATTTGGAGCAGCAGCTCAATCGAAAGTAGCGCATGTGGATTCACAAAAATTGTTAGATACAATGCCCTCTCGTAAAGCAGCGATTTCTCAATTGGACCAAATTCAAAAATCAGGAGTTTCTGAATTAGAAGAAATGCAAAAAGCATTTGAAGCGGCATATAAAATTTTCATGGAAAAAGGAAATGAAATGCCTCCAATGATTAAAGAAAATGAGCAAAACAAGTTGATGCGCATGCAACAAAACATCGAAACGCGTCAAGCGGAATTAGAACAAGAATTAAAATCCTACAGCGAACAATTGAACCAACCTATTTTAGACCGTGTTCAAAAATCAATTGAAATCGTTGCGGAACGCAAAAAATTAAGCTATGTGTTGGATCAATCATCCATGACCATGTACTACAAAGGAGGAATGGACATCACCAATGAAGTAATCGTAGAATTACTCATTTTAGATGCAGCCGCGACTAAAAAACCATAATAGAAATCGATTTATCAGAAAAGGCAATCCATGTGATTGCCTTTTTTGTTTAGTTTTGAAACATGAATAAGAAGGCTCCCATTGGTATTTTTGACTCTGGTTATGGTGGATTAACGGTATTTCAAGAGGTTCAGAATGCCATGCCTGATTACGACTATATCTACTTAGGCGATAATGCACGCGCGCCCTATGGAAATCGTTCCTTTGATGTGGTATATGAATTTACGTTGGAGGCAGTGAAGTTTTTATTCGATCAGGGTTGTCCTTTAGTTGTCTTGGCGTGCAATACGGCTTCAGCCAAGGCGCTGCGTACGATTCAGCAAGAAGACTTGCCAAAAATAAATCCGTCAAACAGAGTTTTGGGCGTCATTCGACCAAGTACAGAAGAAATCGGCGCATTGAGTGAGAGTCGCCATGTTGGTGTATTGGGAACCACAGGAACGATCCAAAGCGAATCCTATCTCATCGAATTGAAAAAGTTTGCGCCGGATATTGTTGTTTCGCAACATGCCTGTCCAATGTGGGTGCCGTTGATTGAAAATGAAAAATACGATCATCCAGCCGGAATTCAGTTCATTGAGGAAGATGTGAAAATGCTGCTTGCAAAAGACAGCCATATAGACGCGATAATTTTAGCTTGTACACATTACCCGGTAATTAAGGATAAAATTCAGGAAATCGCAGGAAAACACATAAAAGTGGTGTCTCAAGGTCCAATAGTTGCGGATAAATTAAGTCATTACCTTCTTTCACATCCTGAAATGGATGTTCAATTGTCAAAAAATGGCACAAAGACGTTTTATAGTTCGGAGTCCGTTTCTGTTTTTAATGAAAAGGCAGCAAGGTTTCTTGGCTATCCTGTTGCTGCAATTCATCACAGTTTTTAAGGGTTTTCTCTGCTCAATCGATCCATGATGCTCGTATTTAAAGCTTTGAATTCCTCAGGTTGGCTCGCGTAATACCGATAACTTTCTCGAAATTGCTTGGCCTTCACTCCGTATTTTTTAAAAATTCGGTTCACGGATTTATCTAAAGCGTCTTTGTAAACACCAGGGACACCATATTTGCTTTGGTAATGACTTTCCAATAACAATACATCTTCCAATATCAGACTCATTTTATCTGCTTCAATGAGTCCTGAAGGTTTTGTTGAAGTTACGCTTCCACAGGAGGAAACGATTAGCACGATAAAAAGGGGAAGAATAAATTTCATTAAGCGATATTGAATAATAAACGATCACCGCTTTGACCTTCGAATAATTCTCCTTGATGATAAGCCAAGCGCCCATTGATAAACGTCCGGTCAATCGCATGACTAAACGTGTATCCTTCAAACGGGGACCAAGCACATTTGGACAAACAATTTTCCTTCTGAACAGTTGTCTGGCGACTTGGATCGACAATCACAATGTCTGCATGGTACCCTTCTCGGAGGAATCCACGCTCTTGAATGCGAAACAAAATAGCAGGAGCATGTGCCATTTTTTCTACAACTCTTTCGAAGCTAATTTTTCCTTCCTGTACTTTTTCAAGCATGGCAATTAAGGCGTGTTGAACAAGTGGTCCGCCTGATGGGGCACTCATGTAAGGGTTCGATTTTTCTGCTAGGGTATGAGGCGCGTGATCTGTCGCAATCACATCAATTCGGTTTTCTAATACCGCTTTCCAAATACCTTCTCGGTCATTTGCTGTTTTTACTGCTGGATTCCATTTGATGAAATTTCCCTTTTCAGCATAGTCTTGATCAGAAAACCATAAATGGTGAATGCAGGCTTCTGCTGTGATGTGTTTTTCAGCGAGTGGAATGGAATGATCGAACAAATGTGTTTCTTTTTCTGTCGAAATGTGTAAGATATGCAAGCGCGACTTGTGTTTTTTCGCCAGCGATACCGCTAACGAGGAGGACAAGTAACAGGCTTCTTCACTGCGAATCAAGGGGTGAGCTTCAATGGGAATCTGTTCCCCGTATTTTTCTTGAAAATGTGCCAAATTCGTTCGAACAGTATGTTCGTCTTCACAGTGTGTAGCAATCAGCATGGAAACACGTGAAAAAAGACTTTCCAGTACTTCGGCTTTATCCACTAACATGTTGCCTGTTGAAGACCCCATAAAGATTTTCAAGCCACATACATTTTGGTGATTGGTTTTCAGCACTTCTTCCAAATTATCATTGGACGCCCCCATAAAAAAGGAGTAGTTTGCCAATGAAGATTGCGCCGCAATTTGATACTTATCCTCCAGTAAAGACTGAGTCAAAGCATTTGGAACGGTATTCGGCATTTCCATAAAAGAGGTAATGCCACCAGCCACTGCCGCGCGCGATTCAGTAAAAATCGTTCCTTTGTGTGTCAGTCCTGGTTCCCTAAAATGTACTTGGTCATCGATGCAGCCTGGGATAACATATTTCCCTTCTGCGTTGATTTCGCTCACACCACTTGGTAAATCAATGGAAGAAGCAATCTTGCTGATGCGTCCATTTATAATCAACACGTCTCCAACAAATTGCTTGCCTTCGTTAACAATCGTTCCCGCTTTAATCAAATAATTATTCATAAATCCATTTTACGCATTTTCCAAACACCGAAAAATGCTTCTTTGAAAATTCCTGTGGACATTTTTGACTCTCCAACTATGCGGTCAATGAAGGTAATTGGAATTTCAGTTACTTTGAATCCATGTTTTAGAGCAGCATATTTCATGCAGATTTGGAAGGCATAGCCTTTAAAAATAACATGGTCCAGTTTAATCTTCCTAAGAACTTCCGCACGATAACATTTAAATCCAGCGGTTGTGTCTCGAATGCCAATCCATAAAATGATGCGCACGTACACACTTGCAAAATAGCTCATCAAGATACGTTTTAAGGGCCAATTTTTTACTTTTCCGCCCCTACAATAACGCGAACCTATGGATACGTCTGCACCGCCTTTACAGGCGCTTAATAAACGGGGTAAATCCGTTGGATTGTGAGAAAAATCACAGTCCATTTCAAAAACATATTCGTAATCGTGCGCTAATGCCCACTTGAAACCATGAATATAGGCTGTACCTAGCCCTTGTTTCCCAGCTCGTTTTTCTAAAAAAATACGGTTTGGAAACGTTTCTTGCAAAGATTCTACAGCTTGAGATGTGCCATCAGGAGAAGAGTCGTCAATGAAGAGAATAGCGAAATTTCCTTCGAGTGCCATGATTGCACGTGCCATTGGACCGACATTGTCAAATTCATTGTACGTGGGAATAATGATAATCGATTTGTTTTCCATATGCTCGGAACGAAATTAAGGAACAATTGTCAAAACGAAAACGAACGGACACATTATATTAATTTTTAAGCATAAAAAAACCGCCACTAGGGCGGTTTCGAGCTTATATAGTTGCTATGAATTACTCATAGGACCGTTTTATGCTTCTTCTTCTTCCTCGTCGTCAGCATCAGCACCTTTAACAGCACCACGAGCCATTTTGACAGAAACAACAACTGCATTCGCAGGGTCTAACAAAGTAACACCTGGAATTTCAATGCTGTTTACACGAATGGAATGACCAATACGCAATTTAGAAATGTCTAATGTAATCGCATCTGGAAGGTCTTTCGCTAAACCAACACATTGAAGTGTACGGAAAACCGTCATTAATTTACCTCCGGCCATTACACCACGAGATGATCCTGTCAATCTTACTGGAAGTTTCACGCGAACTGGTTTCGTATCGCTTAATTCCAAAAAGTCCACGTGTTGAATAGTGTCTTTTGTTGGGTGTTGTTGCAATTCACGAATGATTGCCATCGCTTTTTTCCCTTCAATATCCAAAGCAACTTGGAATACTTCTGGTGAGTAAACGAGTTTATCCATTTCTGTTCGCTTTACTGCGAAGTGAGTTTGCTCACCTTGTCCGTAAAGCACACAAGGAACTAGACCAGCATTTCTTAGACTGGCAGCATCCTTTTTCCCTACGTTCGTTCTAAGCGAACCGCTCAAATGTGCTGTTTTCATGTATATATTAATTAAGAGATTACAAAATGGGAACTAATAGACTCATTATTCAACAAACGCTTGATAACGTCTCCGAATAAATTTGCCACGGTAATGACACGAATCTTATCACTGTGACGTGATTGAGGAATCGTATCTGTTACAATTAGCTCGGTTAATTTAGAATTTTCAATGCGCTCATATGCCGGTCCACTTAAAACAGCATGTGTACAGAAAGCCCTAACGCTTTTTGCGCCTTTTTCGATCAACAAGTCAGCCGCAGTCGTAAGTGTTCCTGCTGTATCGCACATATCATCAATGATAATGACGTCTTTTCCGTCCACATCTCCGATGACTGTCATTTCCGCAATTTCATTCGGTTTTTTACGGTGCTTATGGCACAGCGCTAAACCACAATTTAAGTTTTTCGCATACGAGTTAGCACGTTTGGCTCCTCCGGCATCAGGTGCTGCCACCACTAAATTCGATGTGTCTAACTTTTCAATTTCTGCCAAAAACAAGGTGGACGCATACAGGTGATCTACTGGAACTTCGAAGAAACCTTGAATCTGGTCTGCATGTAGGTCCATGGTCATCACGCGATCAACGCCAGCTGCCATCAACATATTCGCTACCAGCTTAGCTCCAATGGCTACACGTGGTTTGTCTTTTCGGTCTTGGCGTGCAAATCCGAAATAAGGAATTACTGTAATGATTTTTCTTGCAGAAGCTCTACGTGCAGCGTCAACCAACAGCAATAGTTCAAACAGGTTTTCGGTAGGAGGCATGGTAGACTGAACGATGAAAACATCTTGTCCACGCACGGTTTCCTCAAAAGAGGGTTGGAATTCCCCATCGCTGAAAACGCTTACTTTCACGTCTCCAAGTTTCACGCCGAAGCTGTTCGCTACTTTTGTAGCCAAGGCTTCTGATGATCTTCCGGCAAATATTTTTACTCCCACGTTCTTAGAAAATTGGATGCAAAGTTAGGTAAAATAAAAGTTTCTACCAAAAGACTGCAACTATCTCCATAAAGCTTGTGTTAAATAGGGTTCGATGTGCGCTATTTGGCGTAATTTTGTATTCGATTATGACGCTGAAAAATCCACCGAAAAAAAAGCTCTTTAAACGCCTGCTTTATTTTGCGAGACCATACCGCAAGTATTTGATAGTATCCTTTTTTTCGGTCGTTTTTCTTTCTATTCCTGGCCCATTAAGACCTTTGTTAATAGGTAAAATGGTAGACAATTACATTGTAAAAACCCACAATCCATCGATGTTATTCGTTGGCTCATTGGTTTTACTAGGCGTTCTAATGTTGGAGGGATTCTTACAATTGGTGTCTTCCTACTTTTCAAATTTATTGGCACAGTCGGTTATTCGAGATTTGCGTCAAAAGATTATTCAACATTTCTTAAAATTCCGCATGTCCTATTTTGATCGAAATCCAGTTGGCGCGATGGTGACAAGGGTCGTTTCTGACATGGAAGCAATAACAGAAGTGTTTTCATCAGGGATCATGGAAATCATTTCTGATTTGTTCTCCCTCATTTTCATCCTCATCCTCATGTTTATAAAAAATTGGGAATTGGCCTGGATGACATTGGTCCCTATTCCTTTTTTGCTCATTGCTACACGTATTTTTGCTCGTTCCATGAAGGAGTCATTCCAACAAGAACGCTTAGCTGTCACGAAATTAAACACCTTTGTGCAAGAGCGATTGAGCGGTATGGCAATTGTACAGTTGTTTAATCGGCAAAAACAGGAGTATAAACGCTTTGAAAAAATCAATGAAGGACATCGTCAAGCGCACATTAAAGCGGTTTGGGCGAACTCCATTTTTTTTCCAGTTGTCGAAATACTGAGTTCTGTTTCCATTGCGTTTTTATTAGTTTGGGGCGCCTTGAATGTGTCTGGAAAAACAAATATGGAGATTCGTTCCATGTACGGAGAAATTTTCGCGTTTACTCTGTGGATTAACCAGCTATACCGACCAATACGCCAATTAGCAGATAAATTCAACATTTTGCAACGTGGAACGGTGAGGGCAGAACGTGTTTTTGATGTGCTAGATGAGGTAAATGAGGTGCAAACTGGCGGAACACTGACAACGGTCGATTTTTCAAAAGATGTTGAATTCCGTAATGTATCCTTCGGTTATGTGGAAGACCAAATGGTTTTGTCGAATGTGAATTTGACGATTCATCGCGGAGAAACGGTGGCATTTGTTGGCGCTACAGGCGCAGGAAAATCTACCATTGTCAATTTAATTGGACGATTTTACGAACATAATTCCGGTGAAATTTTATTAGGTGATGTTCCCATTGAACAAATTGATTTACGAACACTTCGTAAAAACATAGCGATTGTCCTTCAAGACGTTTTCTTGTTTTCGGACTCGATTCATAACAACATCACTTTAGGAGATGCTCAATATAGTCGAGCAGCTGTTATAGCGGCCGCGAAGGCGGTAGGCGCTCATGAGTTTATCATGAAGCTCCCAAATGACTATGATCATGAAATTGGTGAACGAGGGGGGATGCTGTCAGTCGGCCAGCGTCAGTTATTGGCCTTTATACGAGCGTATCTGTATGCGCCTCATATTTTGATTTTGGATGAAGCAACTTCTAATGTAGACAGTGAAAGCGAGTTGCTTATCCAACGTGCGATTGATAAAATAACGGAAGGAAGAACCTCCATCATTATTGCCCATCGCTTATCTACCATTCAGAAAGCAGACCGTATTGTAGTAATGGAAAAAGGATCGTTAGTAGAAATGGGAACGCATGACGAACTCGTTCAGCTTGAAGGAGGATTTTATAAGCGTTTGTACGACATGCAATTTTTTAATCAGCAGGCTGGAAAAGATGAAACGATTTAAAATAGGGGGGGTGCCAGAACACTTCAATTTGCCATGGAGAAATGCCATTGAAGATGGAGCATTTCAGCGAATTGGAGCTGAATTACATTGGTCAGATATGACCGGAGGAACAGGACAAATGATCAAGGGCTTACAAGCCGGATCTCTTGATATTGCGGTGTTGTTGACCGAAGGAATCACGCGTGCCATTTTAAAAGGACTAGATGCAAAGATCCTTAACGTTTATGTGAAGAGCCCTTTATGCTGGGGAATTCACGTGCCAAACAATGGGTCTATCTCGAATGTTTCTGAATTGTCGGAAGGTACATTTGCCATTTCAAGAGAGGGCTCAGGATCTCACCTTATGTCTTATGTGAAGGCGCAACAAGAAAACTGGGATTTATCACAGTTGAAATTTAATGTCGTTGGAGATGTTTACGGCGGAATTTGGGCATTGAACCACGGAGAAGCAAACGCGTTTTTGTGGGAAAAATATACCACTTCACCTTTTGTGGAGCAAGGTAAATGTACTTTATTAGATGAGGTGTATACACCCTGGCCTTGTTTTGTGATTGCTGTTAAATCCGAACTATTATTGGAGAACGAAGCCTTATTACATCAAATCATTCATGTTGTTCAAAATGAAGCATTCAAGTTAAAAACAGCACCCAATGCCATTGAACAATTTGCTTGGCGTTATGCGCTTCCAACAAACCAAGTGGAAGCTTGGCTAAGTCAAACCGAATGGAATTACGGGGATTCACTGCATTTTTCAGATTTTGAAGAGGTCATTCAACAATTACTTCACCTTGGTTTAGTGACTAGTGACGAAACGGAAAACTGGAAAAAATGCTTATTTATTGATTCACAGATGAATAAATAAAATAGTCAATTAAACAAGCGCAATATTCGTTATTTAAAAGGGAATGTTCATTCTCTGAATACTGAATGGAAATTCAAGGTATATTTCCTAAAAAAACGTATGAGCACACTTTTACCATTAGTTTTTGGCAGTACTTTTTGGGTAGCGGTTTGGACGGTTGTAGGAATGATAGGGGTTTTTATTGTCCTATTTCTTTCAGATAAAAATAAATAATCCTTTATTTGAATGAAGAAAGCGCCTTGTTCAATTCTTTATCAAAAGGATTGAGGACACGATAATAACCTTCTTCAGTCCAGCCCTGACTAGCAATCTCCGCTTTTAGCATGCGTTTTATAAGTGTTTTACTTATGCGAAGTCCATATGGATCTTTTTTCACATGAAACTCTTTCTCTGCAAAAGCAACAAAGGCTGCCAAGAGTTGGTCACTTACCTCAAAACTTACATTAAATTGTTTTGCTGTGCTCCATTTTGAGCGGGAAGTCTGCATGTAATCGAAAGCGAAGGCTCTGGATGCACCACTCCACTGAAGTTCTGTTAAATAAAAAGATGTTCCACTGGTATCACCAGGCACAAAAATGTCAGGCATAATAGCACCGCCTCCATACACTGTTCGTCCGTGTTTTGTTTTAAATTTCAGTGAATCCACAAAAATTGAACTATCTGCCTGGAAAAATTCATTGTTAGCAATGCGTTCTTCGTCACGCATGTAGGCATCATATCCGCCTTTATAAGAGCGTTGAATGCATCTTCCGGACGGTGTGTAGTATCGCGCAATGGTTAAGCGTAAATTGCTGCCGTCACGCAACACTTCATCTTTTTGAATCAGGCCTTTTCCAAAGGACCTTCTTCCCACGATGATCCCACGGTCGTTATCCTGAATAGCTCCTGCAACGATTTCACTAGCCGAAGCAGAATGTGCGTTGATGAGCACAACTAATTTCGTTTTTTCTAAATGTCCGCCAGCAGTTGAATAGTAGGAACGTTCGCCTTCTTTCTTCCCTTTGGATCTTAGAATCAAATGGTTTTTTGGAAGAAAGGCATCCACGATGTCGATGGCTGAGGACATTACTCCACCCGGATTATTGCGAAGGTCGAGTACTAGTTTCGTCATGCCTTGTGCTTGTAGTTCAGTACTTGCTTGGTAAAACTCTTCCGATGTCATCTGTGAAAACTCAGTGATGAGGATGTAACCGGTCTGTTTATCGATCATGTATGCACATGGTATGGAACGAATGGGGATAATTCCTCTCTTTAATTTGATGTTCAGTTCTTTTTTCTGACGCAACATGGTAACCTGAACTTTTGTGCCCGGTAGTCCTTTTAAAGTGGCAAGGACTTTGTCATTAGTCATTTGTTTTCCTGTGGCTTTTTTCCCGTTGATTCGTATGATTTTATCGCCAGCCTTGACTCCCATTTTTTCAGATGGTGAGCCCTCGATAACATTCGTTACACAAATGGTATCACGCAGTAATAAAAACCGAATACCTACACCTCCAAATTGACCAGTAATCGATTCATTCACGGCCGACATATCCTTCGCAGAAATGTAATTGCTGTGCGGATCAAGCTCATGAAGCATATCCGAAATGGTTTCTTCAAAAATGGCGTCCTTGTCCACTTTGTCCACATAGTTCTGGTCCAAAAGCGTGAGGATGTCTTCCAATTTTTGAAGTTCATTATTCGGTTTTTGACTGATGTTTTCTAAAAATGAACCACCTAGAAATCCTACTGCCAGCAATGCCGACAATAATATGGGAAGTAAGTAATTGGATTTATTAGATTCAGGCATGTTCACAATCAAGTATTTGTACGACATCAAGTCCTGCACTTTTTAGAAAGTCAATTCCAGAAGTGTCTTTATAAGCTTCTTTGTACACTAAGCGTTTGATGCCTGACTGTAACACTAGTTTGCTGCAATCTTTGCAAGGTGAATGGGTCAAATAAAGCGTTGCATCTTTGCAATTATTCGTGGACTTTGCCACCTTTAATATGGCGTTTGCCTCAGCATGGAGGACGTACCAGTGTGTGTTTCCTTCTTCGTTTTCGCAGCAATTGTCAAAACCTGCAGGCGTACCATTGTATCCGTCTGAAATAATGATGGCATCTTTTACAATAATAGCACCGACTTTTTTTCGTTGACAGTGTGATAATTCAGCCCAACTGAGCGCTAATCGCAAATAGGCTTTGTCGTAACGAAGTTGTTTGTCGCTTAAACTCATTTTTAGGAATTATAGGTCTGTTGTATGCATAATTTGTCCACCTAAGTAGCCGGTCCATGCAAAAATAACGAAGCTGATCAGACAGATGAGTAGAATGACCCAAGAAAGTTTCTTTTCTGCAGCCATGTTCTTTTTTGCTGCATACAAGCCGACAATGGAAGCGATGGCAAGTAAAGCAATAAACCAAAGTGCTGTTTCAGCAAATTCTTCATGCTGTTCAATGGTGTATTCACTTATTCCTTTGATGTGCTCCACTGTTTCTTCTGCTTCATGCCCTGTTCGAAAGGTGATAAAAGTGCCGATACTGGAAATCAGCATCAAGATAAACGAAGCAATTCTCGTTTGAACGGTGTCGGATAAAATTCCTATGATTAGAACAATTCCAGCAAATAGAGTTCCAATGATCCCAAGGTGGTTGGTGATGAGGTGTAAGTGAGTTTGATCCATGTGATGTTATGAGTTGATTTAACCTAAAATTACGCTATTTAATGGATATTAATGCACGTAAAAAGGAGAAATCATCCAATAAACGATCACACCCGTCACGGCAACGTATAACCAAATCGGAAAAGCAAAGCGAGTGTATCGTTTGTGTTTCGCGTAATTACCTTCCAGTGCAAATAAATAGGTAAACAGCACGAGCGGAATAACGGCAATGCTGAGTAAAATGTGAGAGGCTAATAAAAGGTAATAGATGTATTTAATGGATCCGATATTCGAATCTACTTTGCCATCGTGGTTCATGTCTCCGTACAATGTAGTATCAGACGTCATGTGGTATGCAACATAACATAACAAGAACAATAAACTAATGGCTAAACATGCCTGGATAGTGCGTTGATGAAGCTTCATCTGACCCTTTTTAATAAACGCTAAGGCAAGAATTAATAATACAGCGGTAATTCCATTCAATGTTGCGTAAAATGGCGGTAAACAAGATAAATCTACACCTTCAATCTTAATTCCAAATAAGGCAGCAACTGCAATAGGAATGATAATGGAAACGGCAATGATTAATTTTCGGTAGTTAGAGGCTGGAATTGGGTTACTTGACATGGTATTCAAAATTCAAAAGGTTAGTAATATCATTCTTTAAGCGTTTGTATTCTTTTTGATTGACGGTTAAATCAGGATTTGTTACGGCATAGACGCCTCGCACGTGTCCGGACTTATCTACCAATGTAAATGAGCCTGAATGGGCGTATCCACCCGCGGCTTCTTCATCTCTACCCGCAAAGGTGAGAAAATTCTCAATGCCCAAACGATGTGTTTCGTTCTCGTTACCGGTTAGGAAAGTCCAATTTTTTGCATGGATGTCGTGGTCTTTTTTATACTTGCGAAGCACTGAAGGGGTATCATGTTTGGGATTGATGCTGAAAGAAATAAATTGAAGGTGTTCTTTAAACTTGTCTGTTTCGTTGTTTAGTTTTTTGAACTGAGAATTCATAATTGGACAGATGGTTGGACAAGTTGCAAAAAAGAATTCAGCAATCCAGACTTTTCCTTTGAATGATTCATTGTGGACAATGTTGCTGTCCTCGTCAAAAAACGTAAAGTAGGGAATCGTAGGATATAAGGTGTCGACAACCGTTTTCCCATTTTCTTCACGGTATTGAATGTCAACATTTCCAAGAATGGGTAGTTTTTGTGGTGTTTTGTCGCCACAGGAATTTAGAATAAAAAGTGTGATTATTAGGTATGTTAGCCTAGTCATGTTTCGCCCGTTCTTTGTCATATTGCTTTTGAAGCAGGGCAAGGTGCTCTTTCATTCTCCGAATCATGCCCTCTTCGTTTCCTCTTAAAACCATTCTGAGGTGGTTTTGTTTGTCGAGAAGCAACATAAGGGAAGAATAACTTACGCCGGCGAAATATTCTTTTCCTCTTCGATAAAGACGTTGATTGTTGTGCTTGATGTCATAAATTTTCGCAGGATCTCCTTTGGCAACGATCCATATAGAAGGGTCAAAACCAACAACCTCTTCTTGTAACATCTCTCGAATGTCTTGAATTTGTGCGTCGGTGGCTGGATTCCCTTTTTCATCGATGGCAAAAGAAATGAGCCTTACTTGTTTTAATTTTTTTCTTTTATTCTGACGAATATGCTGAAAAAGTAGTTGATCAAAACTCCATAGTGAAATACCACATTCTTTTGGACATGTTGTTTGAATTGTGGAGATAATGACGATATCCCCTTTGTAATGATTTAGATTTTTTAGTTGTTTCTGACCGTTTTCTTGCACCTCAAAACTTGGGGCATTTACAAGTCCATAATCCGCTAATTGTTTGAAGCGATGATCACAACTTCTTGTAGAGATGAAGATTAAAAAGAGTGCTGGCCCGAAAACCAATAGCAATGCCAAAATCGATTTGGATCGACTTCTTGGTTGCTGTGTTTGCGTCATTTGTTTAGAATCCGAATGTTTTCCAAGCTTCTGATACTTCTGTAGCTTCCCACAATCCAATAAAGATGAGGTAAGCAATAAAGATCGCGTATGGAATCAAAATAACGTTTCTAAGGGCTTTCTTCTCGTCACCCAAATGCATGAACACCATCACGATGTATGCTGCTTTCACGAGTGTCATCACGATAAAAGACCACTTTACATAGGCCCAAGCATCGCTGCTTTGTTTGATCATGGCACCTAAGAATACTTCAACCGTGGTAATGATTGTTAGTAAAACCGTTACTTGTACAATCTTTTTACGAATGGATTTTCCTTGTTCCTCGCTGTGGTGGTTGTGTAAAGAATATTCAATTAAATCATCTCTTTCCATGAGAATATATTTTAGTGTGATTGAATCAGATTAAATAGAAGAACGTGAAGACAAATACCCAAACTAAATCGACAAAGTGCCAATATAATCCAGTTTTTTCAACCATTTCATAGTGTCCTCTTTTGTGGTATGTTCCCGCAATAACACCTAGTAAAATGATGATATTGATGACAACACCAGAGAATACGTGGAATCCGTGGAAACCGGTAATAAAGAAGAAGAATTGAGCGTATTGTTGCGGTCCGTATTCGTTTTGTTTCATGTTTGCACCATACACAACACGGTTAGCTTCACCGCTATACAAAGCTTCATAATACATTTTTTCAGCGGCAGCACCAGTAATTGCGGCAGCACCAATTTTGTGCTCAGATCCGGATTTTTTGAAGATTAACTTCATCTCGTGGTCTTTTGCTTTGTTGATTTTAGCTACAGACCCATCTGCTAAACGAATATTTCCACCTTCTAAATGACCTTTTTCAGCGGCATGTTGGAATTCGTGCATCAAATCTCCTTTGATTATTTCACCTTTTTTGTGGTGCTTTCCAGCTTCGATTACCGTAAAATTTGCGATTTCTCCGAAATGTCCTTTCACAATGGCTTGAGATCCATCTGCTAACTCAATCTTTCCGAACTCAGATCCGTGGATAAAGTGTGACCACTCCCACGCTTGAGATCCTACGAAGAAGAATCCACCGATAATCGTGGCAATCATCCATTTCGTAACACCTTTACGGTCCATACGATGTCCGGCTTCAACGGCAAGTACCATTGTAACAGAGGAAACGATCAAGATGAACGTCATCAAGGCAACATAAAGTAGGGGATAACCGTGACCTAAAAAAGGCATGGAGTTAAATGTTTCCTCTCCAATCGGCCATGCATCTTGCGCGTCGTGACGCGTAAATCCATATGCAATAAGCAATCCACTAAATGTCAGGGCATCTGACACTAGGAAAAACCACATCATTAATTTACCATAGCTCGTTTGAAAAGGGGATTCTTTTCCGCCCCATAGCGTTTTGGCATCTAGTTGAGTTGTATGTCCAGCCATTCTAACTAATTTTTTGCAAGTTTAGTGAATAAATATGAAAAATAAGAGTAAAGCTAACCATAAAACGCCTAAAAAATGCCAAAACAAGGCACTTAATCGAAGTGACAAATGGTTGTCACTATTAAAACGACCTCTAAATGAAGCTGTTACGACTTTTAACAAATAAAGCAATGCGATGAGTACGTGTAGCAAATGCACAAACGTAATCAAGTATAAATATTGCGAAGCTGAGTCTGCGGATTCCATCGCTTTCACCTGAAGATGCGGTTTGATGGGTTTTCCTTTGTACCATAGCTTACGATCTTTGTAGTCTAATTGCTGTTTTTTGTAAAAGATGGTGAAATCTTTTCCATATTCTCCTCGAGCGAAAAAGTCTCCGCGTCCATCTAGAATATTTACAGCCAGTTGACTTAAACGAATTTCATCCGTGAACAGCAATGGAGTTGAGTCGTTGACAAATAGCTTTGAGTTTTTAATCAAGATAGGTTGGTGGTTGAAATACAATTCAAAAGAGGCCATTGGATGAGTCAAGGTCAAAGGCTTATTTTGATTAACCGTTTTGAATTGAGCCATGTACCCTTGGAAGGTTTGGAAGTCGTACGGATTCATTTCTTTGCCACGATACATGAATTTGTTACCATCG
This sequence comes from Crocinitomicaceae bacterium, assembly GCA_024643555.1. Classification (GTDB taxonomy): domain Bacteria; phylum Bacteroidota; class Bacteroidia; order Flavobacteriales_D; family Crocinitomicaceae; genus UBA952. The sequence goes on from JAHEMQ010000115.1 coordinate 47,499, forward strand.
ACATCGATGAAATCACCCTTGTATTTCACTTCGAAATAATCGCCATAACGCCCATCGGTAACTACCAAATTATTCACAGCATGAAGTCCATTGCTTACAAGCTCTCCGTACCCTTTAAATTGAAAGTAAATAAATCCTGCGCCTAAAATTAGAGTGCTGGCCATCCACATTTTAAGTTGCCCTTGTTTGTTTTTCTTTGCGCTACGAATGGCAAGGGTAAAGGCCAAGCTACTGAGCGCAATGCTTGCAGTACTCACCCAAAAGAAAAACGGCATCGGGTATTTTAACCAAAATGAATCACCCATGGATACATAATAGCCAGAGGTGAATCCCGCAAATAACATGATGATGCTAAAAATACCTACGTAAACTAGGTTTTTTTTCATTTTTTCCTTCACTTCAGGACTAATTTCATTATCGAAATTTCGTTTTTCTGTGAATTTTTGTTCGTTTTCGCTGCTCATGGTGGTTCAATTAATGATAAATGGATAAACGTTAAAACGATCGATCAAACACATAGACAAATTGGATGATCGGTAAATAAACAAATGAAGCGAACATTAGTTTACGCGCATCTGCAACTTCTAAACTATGGTAAAGTTTGTAGGAATAAAGGAAAAACCCGATTCCCAAAATACTGGCAATAATGAGTGAATAATTCCCCGTCCACCCTAGCAACCAAGGCACCAAACTAAACGGAATTAATGCCAAGGCATATAACATGATTTGAAAGGCAGAATGTTTTGATCGGCCTGTGTTGGAAGGCAGTAAGGAAAACCCTGCTTTTTTGTAATCGTCATAAAGCACCCACGCAATAGCCCAAAAATGTGGAAATTGCCACGTGAATTGCACGAAGAAAAGGACCCCTGGTTCAAAGCCAAAGGCATTGGTATGTGCAATGGCTCCTAACATTGGAGGAATGGCCCCTGGAAATGCTCCAACAAATACAGCCCATGGTGTTTTTTGTTTTAATGGGGTGTAAATGAAGACATAACTGATAAATGCCCCTAAGCCAAGCAAGGCACTTTTCCAGTTAATGAAGGCCAATAATATGGTTCCAAAGACAAGCGTTAGTGTGCAAATGAGATAAGCTTCCTTCAAGGACATTTGTCCAGTTGGTAAAGGTCTGCGATTCGTTCGGTTCATGAATTTATCCAAATCCCGCTCCCAAATTTGATTCGCTCCGTTTGACGCGGCAGTAACCAAAGTTCCTCCCATCATTAAATAGAAAATCGTCAAAGCATCGGCTCCTCCTGCAAATAAATAACCAGATAAAGCTGATAAAATGACCAAGAAGGACAATCGAAATTTGGTGAAAACCAAGTAGGTTTTAAAAGTGGAAGGCGCTTGAACGTTCTCTTGAGTCATGTCGCAAAATTACGAATTAAGGGCGTTCAATGTTGCATTTTTTAGAGTCTTTTTCGTTCGGAGTAAAGCAAGTGGCGCTTAGCGATGATTTATCAAAAATCTTCGGCAGGTGTGAAGTAATCATTCTGAATGAAATAATCGATCATGGCTTCTTTCATCAAATGTTGTTCTGCTTGATGACCAAGTGCAGGAATTAATTGATTTAATTTAAAATGCGGCCATTGATCCTTGTCTCGCCCTTCAAATTCGTAATAGCCATAAGGTTCAAGCAAGGTGCAGATGGCGATGTGCATCAATTCCGTTTTCTCCTGTTTGCTGAAATTTTTGTAACCGATACCGAGTTCGTTTACGCCAATCAGAAATAAAAGCGATGG
>JAHEMQ010000115.1:49340-51398 GCA_024643555.1 Crocinitomicaceae bacterium
CCCTAAGTTTGCGTCACCCGTAACTGTGTAAGAACGGTTTGTAAATCCTCCATTAGTTACTGTGCATGTTTCACCACCAACAAATTGCTCAGAGTTTGCCCAGTTATCTAAAGAGAATTTGTATTCAATTGCTCCAGGATTAATAGGTAAGGTTACATCCCAAATACCGTCCATGTTGGCGTCAGTCATTGGATTCGCGTTACCACTCCACCCATTGAATGTACCACTTACATATACGTTCGTAAATGCAGGGCCAGTGTAGTTATTCATGTTCACTTGGAACGTGATTAATGGCGTTGCTGTTTGAACGACTTGTGTTTTTTGGTAAACAAATTGCCAGTAACCTGGGCCAAAATTGATCGTAGCAGTCATTGTGTTACCACCATTTGAAAACTCAACATGGTAAGCGATAGATGAAGCTGCATTTGCTGGACTAGTAATTTCAGCACCGTTGATTACTTTAGGCAATCCAATGTGCGCACCAACACCAACAACCGTTAATGTTCCAGTTGCCGCATCGTAATTCCATGTTGCTGGATTTGAACCATTGTGTGGCGCAACTGGTGTACCGCATCCATCAGGATTTGCTCCTTGCCAAGCCTCTAACCAAGTGCTTCCATCCATGTAGTTGTTGAATGTTCCATTTGGGTCAAAACGAACAGAATCGTCAAACAAACACGCGCGTGTTGTCAAATCCCCAGTTGAATTAGACCACCAAGAAATGTCTCCTACGTTAGGACCTACACCCAACGCTCCTGCTTGTGGTGCAAGCTTCCAAGTACCTTCTACTTGGGCATTCAGGCCAAAAAATGGCAAAAGAAAAAATAAGTACAGTTTTTTCATAATCAGTTAATTAATTTGGTTTATTATTCAAAAATAGTTGATTTCTATTAGAAAATCGAACTAATATAGTAAAAAATACAATAAGCACCAAACAAAATTATTTTTGCCCTTGTATTCCTTGCTTAAACACTTTAAAATTCAAATTGTTTTAATCAGTTATTTTTTAGAATAGGTAAAGGCTTGACTTATTCCACCTACTTGAATTGTAAATGTTCCATCCTCTACGACAGATAATCCTGTTGCATCGACAAATTGAAGGTCGCTTTTGGAAATATGGAAGGTATGACTTACTGAAGTATTTGCTGGGATGTCTATTTTTTCAAATCGTTTCAAGGATTTATTAGTCGGAATTAAGCTAGCATAGTCATCGCTAATGTAGAGTTGAATCACTTCTTTTGCTGGAAGGCTGCTCGTATTTTTGAGCTGAACGGTAATTGCTAAGCTATCTGATTCGTGTATGACCTTTTTATTGACGCTCAATTTCTCATATTGAATGTTTGAATAGGATAGTCCAAAACCGAAGTTCCATTCTGGATCATAAGCGGAGAAATCGCCAGATTTCGATCGGTCAACACTTTTGGGATGGTCATAAAATTCGATTACACCGTCGTATTTTGGATAGGTATAGGGTAATTTTCCGCTAAAGTTTTGTTCGCCGTACATAAGCTGAATCAAGGCATTTGCGCCGTAATCGCCGGGTAAATATGCTTGGATGATTCCGGAGGCATCAGCTACAATGTCGTGTAAGATTCGTGGACGCGCTTCTAGCAATACCAAGATAACCTTTTTGTGTTCTGCATAAGCAAGTTTAGCTAGTTCGAGTTGTTCTGCACTTAAATTGATGGAATGGATATCTCCTGGCTTTTCGGTGGAAGGTAATTCTCCTAGACATAGGACAACTACATCTGCAAGAAGTAGTTTTTGTTTGTAGTCTGCCAAATTTACAAAGCGAGTTTTTTCAAAGTCTTTCTCGCTGTAAAGTTCAGCGCCTTTCGAAAACAAACAGTTTTCTTTACCAATTTTTTGCTCGAATGCTTCGCGAACCGTAAAACATCCTTTGGTATTGTATTGTGCATCAACCCCTTGCCAAGTATGTGTCCATGCACCATTTAAATAAATTAAATTATCCGAAGTAGGACCTGCAACGAGTACTTTTTGATTGGTGTTTAATGGTAAAACAGATCCTTCGTTTTTTAATAAGGTGATTGATTCCAA
>JAHEMQ010000115.1:51498-67746 GCA_024643555.1 Crocinitomicaceae bacterium
ACATGTTTGTCATCGATGTTTTTTCCTCCTTGGTATCCATCTATAATAGCAGCGCCCATTTGCGATACGAGGTAAGGGTCCTCGCCTAAGGTTTCAAAAGTTCTTGACCACAAGGGTTGTCTTCCTAAGTCGAGCACAGGCGAAAAATTCCAAGGAACCCCAGAAGCGCGTGTTTCATAAGCAGTTATTTCGCCAAATTCTCTCGCAAGTGAAGGATTCCAAGTGGCAGCTAATCCAATTTCTTGGGGAAAAAGAGTGCCACCTACGGTATAATTCATTCCGTGAATGGCATCAATTCCATAAATAATAGGAATCGTTGTTTTACCTGTTACGTATGGTTGTTGAATGGCCTTGATAATTCCTTTCCATTCGTTCAGCTCCAATGTATGTGCACCAACGTTTAACACGGATCCAACGTGGTATTTCAGGATGGCTTCATTTAGTTTAGCTGTGTCAACGGTACAGGGAGCAAGGACTGCGCCTTTTTCATCAGTTCTTGAAATAACATCTAAAGTAATTTGACACGTTTGTCCTACTTTTTCTTCAATGGACATTTGAGCGATGCGTGCGTTGATCGCATTTTCTTCGTTGCTATTGGATGTGGATGACATGTTTTTTACACTTTTGCATGATAACAAAAGCAAAATCACCCCACTGCTAATGTAAATGAGTTTTTTCATGGTGTTCAGAATCGTTGTAATTGGCTATTTATTGGAATACACGAACGTAATCAACATACATTGTCTGCGGATAAACAGTTGTTGCATCTGGATTACCTGGCCAATTTCCACCAACAGCAACATTGAAAATCAAAAAGAACTTATTTTGAAATGCGCTCAGTCCAGCAGGCGTTGTGTTCAAGGTGTTGTAAGCAACATCGTCCATTAACCAAGTAATGCTGTTTGGTGTCCATACGATCGAGAATACATGGAATTCATCGGCAAATTTTCCGGATGGTAAAACAGTGTTTCCTCCTTGTTGGGCATGCGTTCCATTGTCATTCCAGTGCGCCGTTCCGTAAACGGTGCGATCATTTGCACCAGCTCCTCCAATCAACTCCATGATGTCAATTTCGCCACATGAAGGCCAGCCAGCGGTTGTAATATTGTCGCCAAGCATCCATAAGGCAGGCCAGATCCCTTGTCCGTAAGGAAGAGCCGCACGAATGTCAACGCGTCCATACTTCCAAGATTTAATGCCTTGCGTTTTTAATCGTGTCGATGTATACAAGGAAGAGTTGAATGCTTGATTTTTTGCAGTGATTTCTAAATAACCATTATTTACTACGTAGTTTTGATTCGTATAGTATTGAAGTTCGTTATTTCCCCAGCCGCCACTACCAGTTCCGATATCAAAAGTCCAGTCGGAAGAAAGTCCAGTTCCGTTGAATTCGTCGTTCCAAACAAGCGAGTAATTCGTATAACTCAAAGGCGTGCTGTATCCTGTTGTTGGAGCACCAGAAGTACTTCCACCAGTTAGATTGATGACAACCGTATCGGTTTTTTGGATGTAGTCAGCATAAGTAGTATGTGCTTTTGTTTTTACCAAATAAGTTCCATTACTGGTGTAAGTATAGCTTGCTTGCCCGTTATTTGTCTCAACAACGGTAGAATCGTTGTTATGAAAAAAGGTAATGGTATAGAAATTTGCTGCATCTGCGGATGCTTGAACATGCACGAGTCCGGAAGTAACATCTATCGCAGTGAATAAATTGGTTGGTTTAACAACAGCAGGCGGTGTTTGTTTATCACAACCGGCTAAACCAGCAAAAATGAAAATTAAAAGGTAATGAAAGCTCATAATCAATTGTTTAGTTTATTCAGTTTTGAGGCGTAAATACCAGTTTAGTCCACCAGCATGATGTTTGTATTGTAAAGATAAGGTAGAGTCTGTGATATCTAAAATGCGATAGGTATGAACACCCGTGTAAAAACCAATAAAGGCATTGTTTGAAATGGTGATGGTGGTATCAACAGTTTCAAGTAAGGTCCAAGATTCGTCCATTTGATTGGTATATGGTGCGGTAAAATCTCCTAGATTTTGAAAAGAACCCGGGAAGTTAGTAGCAAGAGAATTGTGTACGTATACATCCCCATTGTTGATCATGTCAAATTTAAATCCGTTCAAATGAAAAACGTATTTATCATCGTAAAGTCCAGCACCAGCTTTGTCTAATGGTCCTGCGGACCACCATTCTGGAATGTTTCCAAGTGCACTAACTGGATCAGGACCAACGCCCATGTGTCCATCCGCAGTTGAATCGATGACCCATGTTTTGTACCCTGGACCATTTACGCCACCGGTGAGCATGATGAAAATTGGATTGTTTAATAAACCTAGATTGTCTTGAGCAATCGTGATTTGCTGTGAGGTACTTCTGCTTCCACCCGAGGCAAAAACAGTTAATTTAACGGTATAAGTTCCTGCATAAGGATAAGGCGAAGAAACGCTTGGACCTTTTGCTTTTGTCCCATTTCCGAAATCCCACAAACACTGTAGATTTGGGTTGTTTGCCGTGAATTCGATGATATTCGCGTTACTTGCAGACGCAGTGTAGGTAAAGGACGCATCTGCGAGCGTTGGTGCATCACCTAGTTGTGGATTGTCTTTTTTACAAGCCACTAGCATGGTTAAAATGCATGCTGAAAAGAGAAGTTTCATTTTCATAATGTGCGTTTTTAGTATCCTGGATTTTGTGACCAATGTCCACCAGCAAGGTCAATTTCTACTTGTGGAATCGGGAATAATTCGTGTTTTCCTGTAACAAAACCGTTAATGTAAGTCGCTGCTTGGCCCGTTCGTACTAAGTCGAAGAAGCGAAGTCCTTCACCTGAGAGCTCAAAGCGTCGTTCTTTGTAGATTACGTTGATGGAGTTCACCGGAATCCCTGGTACGCCTGCCCTTCCTCTCACTTGATTAACAAGGGATTGAGCGGTTGATGTATGTCCAAGTTGATAATGAGCCTCTGCAGCCATTAACAAGACATCTGCATAGCGCATGACGCGGTAATTTACCGGACTTGTTAAGTCGTTATCTGGCAACCCGATTTCTCCTTGTCTTTTGATGTATTTATTGTTGTAGTATCCGGTGTGTCCACCTGCTCCAATGGCATAGGTAATGGAAGCTGGATTGGGTTGGCTAGCAATGAACGCATCGATATCCAATACAGTCGCTCCTCTTCTAGGGTCGATAGAACTAAATGCATCGTACAATTCCTGAGTCGGTAAATTGTAGCTATTTCCATCTCCATATACCGGACCATTGTATTGGCGAATTCCTTGGAATCCAACTGCAGCATTGCCTTCCAAGCATATCAAACACCCATAACTACCACCTTCTAATCCCGTGTATTGAACATCAAAAACGGTTTCACTGTTGTTTTCATTTGCAACGCTAAACAAATCGTTGTAGTTGGGAATCAAGCTATAACTACCGCTGGCAATCACGTCATCAAAAGTTGCAGCGGCCTCTGTAAATTTGTTTTGGTATAAATAGACTTTTCCGAGGAAGGACAACGCTGCACCTTTCGTTGCGCGACCTTTTTGACTAGCAACTGGATTTAAAACCGCTGCAGCATCGATCAGATCTTTTTCGATTTGTGCATATACTTCGGTTTTGGGTGAACGAGGGATTTGAAGCACTTCATCAATCCCAATGCGTCGGTCAACGATTAACGGAACATCTCCGAAGTATTTCACCAATTCGAAGTAATAATAGGCGCGTAAAAATTTTGCTTCAGCTAAAATGTGTGCTTTTCCAGGGAAGTCAATGTTGTCTTTGTGCTCTAAAATGTAGTTTGCACGGGTAATTCCAGTATAGTTCCAGCGCAATACATTTCTCAATTCATTATTGACTCCACCATGCGTCATGGCGTCGATTTGATGCAATCCGGGCGAGTCGTTGACACTTTCTCCTCCAGCAATGGCATTGTCTGAAGCGATTTCTCCAATCCAAAGCGTGATAAACGAACCTTGAAGTAAATCATAAGCGCCGGTTAATGCACGGTCATAATCCTCAGGAGTTTGAAAGAAATTCTCCACATCTTGTGAGTATGGAGGGTCAACAGAAAGAAATTTATCACAGCCCGTTTGAACAAGAGATAAACTAATGATTACTGTAAGGACGAGGTATTTTTTTACTTGTTTCATTGTTTAGAATTTTAATTGAATACCACCCATGAATGTTTTTGCTTGCGGATAAAATCCATAGTCAACTCCTGCCGACAATGCGTTTGACGATCCGAGGTCTGGGTCAAAACCTTGGTAGCGTGTCAATGTAATGAGGTTATTTGCAGAAACATAAATTCGGAAAGAGTCTACCTTGATTTTTTTCAATTTAGCCCCAGGAAAACTATACCCTAATTGAATGTTTTTCAATCGCGCAAATGAACCGTCTTCCACGTAATAGGAAGAGAAAAGATTATTGTGTGTAGCCTCAGTTGTTACGCGTGGATTAACATTTGTTGACCCTTCGCCTGTCCAACGATCGACCATGTATCCAAGTTGATTTGCGTAAGGTTGTTGACGCTCGTAATTTCGTATGATTTCTTGACCAATGGCAGAGTAAATCATCCCGGAAATGTCAAATGCCTTGTAGCGCATGTTAAATGAAAATCCGAAGGTAAATTTAGGAATTGCAGATCCAAGGTATGTTTTATCTGAATCATCGGTAAAACTGATTTTTCCATCTCCATTTTGATCCACAAAAATTAAATCGCCTGGTTTAGCGCCTTCTTGAACAACAGCAGCCGCGTCAATTTGAGCTTGTGTTTGATACACGCCAGCAGTTTGATAACCGAAGAAATAACCAATTTCATAACCTTGTTGAAAGCGTGTTGCTACGTCACCACCTACACTAAAGCTAGCTCCAGGAATGTAATTTACACCGCTAGGCACCTTCGTTACTTTGTTGGCGATACTTGTGGCGTTAAAATTGAAATCTGCTGAAAAGTTCTTCTTTTTTCGAATATGGTACGCAAATTCAAATTCTACACCTTTATTCGAGACGTTTCCTGCGTTAATTACCGGTGGATATCCTCCAGGTCCATAGGAGCCGATAATGGCGCTCACATCTGGCTGAAACAATAAATCGAAAGTGTTTTTAATGAAGTAATTCGTTGTAAAGTCTAGTTTTTTCCAGAAAGTAAAGTCTGCTCCAATGTTTAATTGACGTGTAGTCTCCCATTTCAAGTCTGGATTCGAAGGACGTCCAATAGCGACTCCTTGTGTGATTAAATCATCAAAAACGTAAACTCCTTCACCGTTTAAAAGTCCTCGGTATGCGAAGTTAGGAATTTGGTCATTCCCTGAAACACCGTAGCTTACGCGTAATTTTGCGTAATTGATAAATTTCACTTTAAAGAAATCTTCGTCTGACAACAACCATCCGGCAGCAATGGTTGGGAAAATCCCGTAACGACTATTTGGTCCGAATTTACTTGATCCATCGCGTCGAAGAATTCCAGAAATCATGTATTTTTCTTTATAACTATACTCCGCACGCAAGAACGAAGAAACAAGTCTTTCGGTAAATTGCCAAGACCCTACGTTATTCAAATATCCGCCTTGGGCAGTGTTTGCTGAGATATCAGCGTATTCTACGGAGTTGTTTGGAATTCCGTAGCCTGTTCCACTTAAAGAATTTCCTTTTCGTTGAAAAATCGAAACACCAGCTGTCCCTTTCACTTTGTGATTTTCGTTGAAGGTACGCTCGTAATTTAAAAAGCTTTCGTAGGTCAAATCGACAAATGTTGAACGCTCCTCATACACTGCTGCTCCACGATTAATTTCCACTCCCGGCGCCAATTCTACAGTTGGTGATGCTAATTGTGCGTTTAACGCTGTATTGGCATATTTTCCTTCTCCATACCATACAAGTGGAGAGAAGACTTTACCATCTACGAAAGCTACATTGTAATTGACGCGATTTGTAAAGGATAAATGATCGTTAAACGAATAGATAAACTCTTCTTTTCCAACCAGTTTGTTCGCCGTGTTCCAATTGTATTGGTTCTGCATTTGAGCGATTGGATTAATGATATCACTCACTTGTTCCAAATAGGAAAATTGTCCATTCGGTAAGCGAATAGGAACGTTTGGAAAGGCGTTAATGGTATTGTAAAGTACAGAACCAATGCCATTTTCAGGCAAGGTACTGCGTGAGTCGTTGGAATACAACAATACGGAGTTCAATTTTAACTTGGTCGACATATCCGTACTGAAATTCATACGAGCGTTGTAGCGTGAGAAGTTTGATTTAGGTCCACCGACAATTCCGTCTTGAGTGAAGTAACCTAAGGCAATGGAGTAACGCGTGTTTAGTGTTCCACCACTGATACTTAAATTATGACTTTGAATAGGTGCCGTTTGAAAAACGGAATCTTGCCAAGATGTTCCAAGCCCTGAATTCGTATTGTTGAACGGCATGTCTTGTCCGCCCATAGCAAACATCTCATTTTTAATCACCGCATATTCCTGAGCGCTCAATAAATCTAATTTTCTAGAGGTTTGTTGTTGACCGAAATAAGCGTTGTATTCAATTTGAGGTTTGCTGTTTATGTTCCCTTTCTTCGTTTCTACAATGATGACACCATTCGCAGCACGAACACCGTAAATACCAGCCGTTGCGTCTTTTAGAACGTTTATAGACTTAATATCAGAAGGGTTAAGTGCATTGAGTCCTTCAGAGTCATATACAACACCATCTACAAGGATGAGTGGATCATTATCACCAAATGTGGATAATCCGCGAATGCGAATGTTCGAAGAACCACCTGGAGAGCCTGAGTTTGTCGCAATATTTACTCCAGCGACTTGACCTTGTAACGCTTGGTCAACACGTGCGACACTCATTTTCTCAACGTTTTCACCATTGATTTTTGTGGTTGCACCGGTTACTTCCTTGCTTTTTGCCGTTCCATATCCAACAATGACTTCTTGTTGATTATTTACGATTTCAACAAGGGTTGCATCAATCGTTAAACGACCATTTAATTTGATTTCTTGTTTTTCATATCCAGAAAAAGTAAAAATCAAGGAAACATTCGTAGTGTCTGTGATTTTTAATCGATAAATCCCGTTGGCATCTGTAAAAGCACCATTCGTTTTACCTTTTTCTTGAATTTTGACATAGGGTAGCTTGATGTTTTGATCACTTTTGACCAATCCGGTGACAAACATTTCTTGTGAAAATGCTAGTCCACTAATACCAATAAATAGTATTTGAATGAATAGTTTTTTAATCATTTTAGCGTAGTTAGTTGTGTAAATATAAAAATATTATCAATTATTGTAAAAAGAACAATAAGTTTTTTAAAAAGAACACCTATAAAAAAAGAGGCCGAAGCCTCTTTACTAAGTATTTAACCATTGACTATCCGAAATGTTCGTTAGTTTCGATGTAAATATATAAATAATTGTACAAAATACAATAAGTATGATTCTTTTTTAAAAGATTACATTTTAAAGGTATAGCTATTGTTTACTGTTGCTTCTTCGAAGGTTTTTTTATCAAAGGAGAACAATTTTGCCGGACGATGTTTCACATTTTGTTGTTTTTCGTCATGTGCAATCAAAGGGATGTATTTGATTTTTTTTCGAAAGTTTGCTTTATCGAATGCTTGGTCGAAAGCAAATTCATACAATTGTTGGAATTCGTTCAAGGTGAATCTTTCTGGCAATAAATCGAAACATACCGGTTCGTTTTGCAGCTTTAATTTCAATATTTCGTATGTGCTTGAAAGGATGTGGTTATGGTCGAAAGCTAATGCCGGCATGTTTTCAAGAGAAACCCATTGTACATCTCCCGCCCATGAGGAAGCCTTGACTTCAAAATCATCAATTCGAATGAGGGCAAAATAGGAAACGGTGATGACTCTACCTTGAGGATGTCGATTCGGTTTGCCGAAGGTTTGAGATTGGTGCATGGCGATTTGCTTCAAGCCGGTGAGTTCGAAAAGCACTCGTTCGGCTGCCTCTTCTAAATCTTCATCTGGATAAATGAGGTCGCCTGGAATGGCCCAAAGATTTTCAAATGGTTCCATTGCTCTTTTTATCAGCAGGGCCTTAATCTCTCCGTGTGAATAGCCAAAAATGATACAATCCACAGAAAATGCGGAGGTGAAAAAATCATTGAATTCTATGCGATACATACTCACGGCAATCGGAATTAATGTCCGGAAACTTTCTCTGTACTGAAAATGTCAACTCCTCTTTTGCGAAGTATCTTGTTTACATTCCATGCAAAGAAAGCTAAATACGCAAAACAAACAACGCCTAACCAATAAGAGTGTTGAATGCCAAGAATCCCGTCGTCTGCTAATGCGCCTTGAAGGACAGAAATAAAACCACCTCCCATAATCATCATGATTAATAAACTAGAAGCAGTATTGGTGTTTTCTCCCATTCCTGCAATGGAAAGTGTGAAAATACAAGGCCACAATGTGCTACAGAATAATCCGACAGAAATGAAGGCGAAAACACTGGTCATACCTGAACTATAAATACCGATGATGAGTCCAATGGCACCTAATGTGGAATAAATCACAATTTGTTTTACTGGATTTCCAGCGCTGATGTAATCTGCCACAATCAAAAGGACCACAATTCCAAGATAGGGATAAAGTTCGTGAATATCGTGTCCTCCTATGATGTTTGCTCCTGCAAAGATGCCAAATGCAACGAAGGGTAATATTATTCCTAATACAGTTTTCATGGATTTATTTAAGTCAAACACACCTGCTGCCGAGGTCCATCTTCCTATCATTAAACTCGCCCAATACAAGGAAACAAATGGAGCAACTGCATTTTCAGGCGTTCCTAATTTTTGTTTCATAAACTCTGGAAGGTTACTCGCCGTTGCCACTTCAACTCCTACATATAGGAAAATAGCTAACATTCCTAATAAAACTTGGGGGTGATTAATGGTTTCCATGATTTTACCAGCACCTTCAGAGGAAGATCCTTCAATGCGATCAGGCACTGATGAGAATTTAAAGAAAATCGCCGCTATGACAAAGGCTAATCCTAAAAATAAATAAGGTGTTTGAACTGCTTTCAAGTCCAAAGGCACATCTCCGTTCGATAATCCTCCAAAAATTGCAAAGGAAACGATGACAGGGCCGATGGTTGTACCAACATTGTTGATTCCGCCAGCCATGCTCAAACGTATGTTTCCTTTAGAAGGATCTCCCATTTGTATCGCCAATGGATTGGCAGCAATTTGTTGCAGTGAAAATCCAAGCCCAACAATGAACAGGCCAGATATCAATAAGGGGAAGGAAGCGTTATTCGAAGCTGGGATAAACAACAAGGTTCCTGCTGCAGAAATTAATAATCCTAGCGAAAGTCCATTTCGATACCCGATTTTATTGAGTACATCTTTTTTCAAGGCTGCTGATATGGTAAAGTAAAGGATAGACCCAACGGTATACGCAACATAAAAGGCAAATGAAATCAATTGGGATTCGAATTGACTTAAGTTCAACGCTTTCTTAAAAACAGGAATTAGGATGTCATTACTTGCCGCAACGAAACCCCAAAAGAAGAAAATAGTGATTAATGTACCGAAGGCACCAAAATTCGTTTTTTTCACAATAGCAGATTTAAATTATTGTCCAAATTACAATAATTAGAAAAACAGACTTCGTTTTTTCAATTATTTTGCGAACGAAAATAGAAATTAATTGTGAAATGGAATGGAACTTGCGCTAAAAAACGAACTATCCTACCTTTTGAGCATCCGAATGTCCTACTTCTTTTCCGAACATTTTAGAAACAGTTTGAACAATGGAATTTTTATCAAAACCACAGTCGGCCCACAATTCTTCTTGTGTTCCATGGTGCACGTATTCATCAGGAATTCCTAAGCGCACAAGCTCTGCTTGGTATTTTTGATCTACCATAAATTCAATCACAGCAGATCCGAATCCACCCATTAAGCAACCATCCTCAACCGTGATAACTCGTTTAAATTTGGTAAATACCTCATGTAGCATCACTTCGTCGATGGGCTTCACAAAGCGCATGTCATAGTGTGCGACAGAAATACCGATTGTTGCCAATTCAGAAATGGCTTCTTGTGCAAAATTTCCTGGATGTCCAATGGTTAAAATCGCCACATCTTCTCCGTTCGTTACCTTTCTTCCCTCACCAATTTTAATTTCTTTCAGGGGTGTTTTCCAATCGGTCATAACACCATTACCTCTTGGGTAGCGTATGGAGAAAGGTCCTTGGTCTTTTAGTTGAGCCGTGTACATTAAATTGCGCAATTCTTCTTCGTTCATTGGTGCAGAAACCACCATATTCGGAATGCAGCGCATATAAGCTAAATCGTAAGCTCCATGGTGTGTAGCCCCATCAGCTCCAACCAATCCTCCGCGATCTAAACAAAACACAACATTTAAATTTTGAAGGGCAACATCGTGCAAAACTTGATCAAATGCACGTTGCATGAACGACGAATAGATGTTACAAAAGGGGACTAAGCCCTGTGTCGCCAATCCAGCACTAAATGTAACCGCATGTTGTTCCGCAATTCCTACGTCAAAACTGCGTTCTGGCATTGCGGCCATCATGATGTTTAAGGAACATCCGGAAGGCATCGCGGGCGTTACACCCATGATTTTCTCGTTTTTCTCTGCTAATTCAACAATCGTGTGCCCAAAAACGTCTTGGTATTTTGGTGGTTGTGGGGATTTAGGGACGATTTTTACAATCTCTCCGGTTTCTTTATTGAAAACACCCGGCGCGTGCCATTTGGTAGGATTCCCTTCCTCTGAAAATTTGTATCCAGCACCTTTACGCGTGATGCAATGAAGAATTTTTGGTCCGGGAATGTCCTTTAAATCTGCTAACACTTTTGCTAATCCAACGACATCATGCCCGTCTACTGGTCCAAAATAACGGAAATTTAGGGATTCGAATAAATTACTTTGTTTCAACAAGGTGCCTTTCAAGGCATTTGAAACTTTAGAAGCAATGGTTTGAGCATCAGGACCGAATTTCGATACTTTGCCTAACAATTTCCAAACTTCATCTTTGACTTTGTTATATGTATGTGAGGTCGTAATGTCGGTTAAATATTCTTTCAATGCGCCGACATTTGGGTCAATGGACATGCAATTGTCATTCAAAATCACCAATAAATTGGCGTCTTTTTCAAATCCAGCGTGATTCATGCCTTCGAATGCTAATCCAGCGGTCATGGCTCCATCACCAATGATCGCGACATGTTGACGCGTTGTTTCTCCCTTATAACGATTGGCCACAGCCATTCCCAAAGCCGCAGAAATCGAGGTGGAAGAGTGTCCTACTCCAAAGGTGTCGTATTCACTTTCAGAACGTTTTGGAAAACCTGAAATTCCGCCTTTTAAGCGATTGGTATGAAAGCGATCACGTCTGCCTGTGAGAATTTTATGTCCATATGCTTGGTGTCCAACGTCCCAAACAAGCTGATCTTTCGGTGTTTCAAATACGTAATGCAGGGCAACAGATAGTTCAACAACACCCAAACTTGCACCAAAATGACTGTTTCCGATTTCGGAGATAACATCTACAATGTACTGACGTAATTCGTCAGCCACTTGAGGAAGTTGATCCTCGGTAAATTTTTCACGCAAGTCTTCAGGAGTGACGATTTGCTCCAAAAAGGGTCCTGCTTGATAGTTATGAGATGCCATTTAACAAATTTAAGCTGATTCAATGATTAAAGAACAATCTTTCGAATAAAAAGTTTAAAACTCAAAAAGATTAGAGACTAAGCTTCTTCGAAAAGGAATGTCGTTCCATTTTAAAGATAAACAGGACATACACCATCAGTAAGGCATTTTGAAGGACAAACTGAACGAAATAGCGTTCGAATTGAATGCGTGATCCAATGAAATAGAAAAGTAACGCCAATCCCAGGTAAAGACCGAATTTCTTCACGTTGTAGGGAATGGGGTAGTGTTTTTGTCCGAGGAAATAAGAAAGCACCATTTGAACCGCGTAGACAATAAACGTTGCCCAGGCACTAGCCATATATCCGTATCGCGGAATGAAAAGTACATTAATGCCGATGGTTAATGCCGCGCCAATTAAAGCGATATAAGCGCCATATTGTGTTTTACCGCTCAATTTGTACCAAATACTTTGGTTGTAATAAATACCCAGGAACACATTGGCCAATAATAAAATGGGAACAACGGGTAATCCTTCCCAATAACTTTCGTTTTGAATAAAATGCTTGAAAAGATCGATGTTCAAACTGACAAAAAGAAAAACGAGGCAAACCATGGCGACGAAAAGGTTCATGACTTTGACATAAATGATGTTTCGGTCTTCGTTTTTCATCTGGTTAAAGAAGAAGGGTTCTGCAGCATACCGATACGCTTGTAACAGGATTGTTACTAACATCGCTAATTTGTAGCAGGCGCTGTAAATCCCAACTTCTGCCTCGGCTGTGTGAAGGGTAGTGATGTCCCCTGGATTGTAGATGATTTGCTTCAATAGGATTCGGTCAATTGTTTCATTAATGATTCCGGCAAAGCTACCAACCACCAATGGAAGTGAGTAAATTAACATGAGTTTTACCTGCTTCCAATCGAAATGGAGTCCACGAAGTTGAAATGAATCGTAAAGCATTAAAGGCTTGACCAATGACGCACATAAATTGGCTAAAAGAATAAACAAAACGCCTTCTTCGGGTCGGGCTGGATCGAATAAATAGAGCATTAGAAACAAGTTCAGTGCAACATTCACAAGAATCGAAGTAATTTGAATACTCACGAAGCGCATGGATTTCTCTTCAATCCGCAATTTCGCTAGGGGAATGGCGGAAACGGCATCTACACAAACGATGATTCCGAGTAAAATAATGTATTCATTGTGACCCTCATACAGCATGAAGGAGGCAATGTCGTTGTTAAAGAATAGCAAAATAGCAAAAAACAACACGTTAAATCCAAGTACCGTTGCCAGAGAATTTAAATAGGTTTGTTCCTTATTTTCACTGGTTTGAATGAAGCGAAAAAACGCGGTTTCCATGCCAAATGTCAGAATGACAATCAAAAATGCGACCCATGCATATAATTCCGATACCACCCCATAATGCGCCGGATCACTAAAGACACTTGTGTAAAGCGGAACGAGCAAATAATTCAGTAAGCGACCAACAATGGACGAAAGTCCATAGACGGCGGTTTGACTAATTAATTTGCGGATGGGATTGCTCATTTTAGCCTCTAAAATTGGCTTTTCGTTTTTCTAAAAATGCAGTTGTACCTACGATGAATTCTTTGGTTCCAAAGCACTGTGCAAAAGCTTCAATCTCAGTTTCATATCCATTTACTCCATCTTTGAAACCAGCATTGACGGAGCGAATAGCAGCCGAAATAGCCATCGGTGAATTTGCGCAAATTTTCTGTGCAATTTCTTCGCATTTTGCCATTAAATCTGCTTGTTCAACAACGTGGTTCACGAGTCCCCACTGAAGGGCCTCATCTGCCTTTAACATGCCTGCTGTAAAGATGATTTCATTGGCTTTTCCTTTCCCAACTAACTGTGGTAAACGTTGCGTTCCACCATATCCCGGGATGACCCCCAATGACACTTCAGGTAAGCCCATGCGCGCATTGCTTGATGCTACTCGGATATGCGCTGCCATTGCTAATTCGAGTCCGCCTCCTAATGCAAAACCGTTCACTGCGGCAATTACCGGTGTTGCTAAGTTTTCGATAAAATCAAATAGGCTTGTTTGTCCTGTAACAGCCAATTCTCCTCCTTGCGCAATAGTGAAATCTGCAAATTCCTTGATGTCAGCTCCTGCCACAAACGCTTTATCTCCCGCACCCGTCAAAATGATGACAGCAATTTGAGGATCTTGATTAAAAGCGTTCAAGGCATGATGCAATTCAGCAATGGTGTCTTTGTTCAAGGCGTTTAACTGATTAGGACGATGAATCGTCAAGTAGCCGATGTGTTCTTTGCTTTCGGCAAGGATAAATTGATACATAACTTGATTTTATGGGCTAAAGATAGCGAGAAATTTCCGTACACTTTTCTAGTGAGGAATGCTGATTCGAAAAGTCGTTCCTTTCTCTAATTCGGAGGAAACGACGAAGACCTTTCCTTTATGGTATTCTTCTACAATTCGTTTTACCAAGGTTAAGCCCAATCCCCAACCTCTTTTCTTCGTTGAATAGCCAGGTTGAAAAATGGTTTTAAACTGTTTTTGTGTCAAACCTTTTCCGTTATCGGTGATGTCTACATGCACCCACTCAGGAACTTCTTGAATATGTACCATCAGTTTTCCAACGCCTCCCATGGCGTCTACTGCATTTTTACAAATATTCTCTACCACCCATTCCATGAGGGAAGGATTGTGCAAAACAATCATTGGACGTTGTCCGTCGACCGTGAATTCAATATCGATTTTATCAGAAAGCCTGGCTTTTAAATAATTGAGGTTGTTTTCAATGGTAAAGACAAAATCTTCTTCCACCAATTTCGCTCCAGATCCAATTTTTGAAAAACGATCAGTGATTTTTTCTAAGCGCTTCAAGTCTTTTTGCATTTCTCTTGGAACCATTGGATCAATGTCCTCATTCTCTAGGTAGCTTACCCAAGCCATTAAAGAGGATAGGGGAGTGCCAAGTTGATGCGCCGTTTCTTTCGCAAGTCCTGCCCACACTTGGTTTTGTTCTGCCTTTCGATAGGTTGAAAACAATAAATAGCCAATGATAACGATCAATCCAACTACGCCGAATTGAATGTACGGGAGCCAAATTAATTGCTTGACTTCAGGACTGTCACTGAAATAAAGCAGTTTTTCTCCGGATCCAAAGTTGATTCGAATGGGTGGATTTTGTGCTTCTAAATCGGAAATTGTTTTTTTAAGATGAGCCGAGCTGAGTTCTTTTGTCGATAAATTGCTAGAAATTACTTGAGCTTCAGCGACATCATAGAATAAGACAGGAATTAAATTGGACTGATTTCCCAAGTCTCGATTGAAGGAGGTAATGAGTGAGTCACTTTGCTTTTGCAAGCGAAGGTATTCCGATGATTCGCCGTAAAGAAAAGACATGTGCATGTCCCCAAAAACGTTTATTTTGAATTCATGTCCTTCTTTTCTCCATTTTTCTGCTAGGGAAAGGATTTCCTTTGAATTCTTTTTATCGGTGTATTGACTGTCCAAATTGCGGTATTGCGCCAAACTACCATCGTCATTGAGTAAGATGACAGGAATGTCTTTGTTTGCTTCGATGATGTTGAGGGTAAAGGCCAGGTCTTGATTTAAAGATAAATCAGAAGGATTTAACAAGGTTTTCTGCGCTTCAACGACCAATTGGATTTTTTCGCGTTCTTTTTCCCGTAGGGACTTAAAGATTCGGGCGTTTAATTCGACTAATTCAACTTTCTTTTTCAAAGCAGAGGCCCATTCCTTGGCTTTTGAACGTTCTCTCTCTGCAATTTTTTGGATCATATGGTTGGATACGAAGAGAGAAGACCCTATGATGAGTAGTGAGATGAAAATCAGGGCGACTTTCCAGCGTTGCTTGGCAGAATATAAATCCATGTTTGACGAATTTAAGGAGATTTCAGTTGTTTAACGCATGCTTTCGCAACGAAGTATGCGAGATTCGATTTTTTCGCAACTAGTTTCATGGTCAAAATAAGCATGGAAAGTCTTATAATCAAAGTTTTCAGGAGTGAACTCAGTAATTTTCCCCATTGCTACAGCAAAAGAGGAGGGATCTCCAGGTTCCACCAAAAAACCAAAGGGAAACTGATGCAATAGTTCTTTGGACCCCCCTGAATTTGTCGCAATGACGGGCGTTTGGTGGGCAAGTGCTTCAATGGTGCTCATTCCAAATGTTTCAAAGTCAGAGGCCATGATCAAGGCATCGATGGCCCTGTAGAACGGTCCGGTTTCCTGATGGAAACCACAAAAATGGACTTGCTCCTCTAGTTTTTTTTCCTTTATGAGTTGTTGAAGTTCAAACAAATAGGAGTCTGGAGAATCCGGTGTTTCTTCTCCCACAAGGAGTAACTGAAAATTTGAGTTTTGGAGTTGATGAAGAGCTAAAATGGCCAATTCAATGCGTTTTTTCCGATCAATTCTTCCAATCATTGCGAAAAGTACTTTATCAAGGGGTAGTTTTAGTTGTTTTCGAGCTTCGATTTGACTTAAACTCGAAAGTTGACGAAAATCCAATGCTGATGGAATGACACACACTTTATTTGGGTGAACACGTGTCGAAGAAAGCACTTT
>JAHEMQ010000116.1 GCA_024643555.1 Crocinitomicaceae bacterium
CCAATAAAGATATGGTTCGTATCCACTTTATATACATTGGCCGTTTGACAATCCTTGTAAAAATAGCGAATCGCACCTTTTAAATCTTGAACGGCACGAACTACTGCTTTTACTGCATTTGCAGAATCAAAGGGAAAGAATCCCAAGCGGTAATCGATACTCGCACATACATAGCCTTTTTTCGCAAAGCTTTCCGACCATGTTTTCACGTCGTTGTCTGTCTTTGATCCACCGATAAAACTTCCACCGTGCACCCAAATAATCAATGGTCGTGCAAGTTCGGTGTCCCCAGTTGGTTCGTAAAAATCCAGTTTCAATTGACTCGCGGTTCCACTAAAGGTATTGTTTTGTCCATAGGTAATATCGCTTGTTAAAGTAAAATTGCTAAAGACATCGTTTGCATAACGACCGCCATTGCTGCACGGTGATTGGGCGAAGGAAACAACGCTCAAAAACAAACTAAATAGAAAAGTAACATTTTTCATAGGTTTTATTTTAGTTTAAGGAAATCGAATGCCGTCGTATTTTAAGGCATTCACTTGGGGGATTGTTGAATGGTATGTTAAATTTATGGCTTTTATAAATTCGTTGGCAAAAAGGGCATTTCCTCTCGGATTTAAATAGATTCCATCTAAGGAGTATGCGCCTCCAGAAACAAATTTCGCACTCATGTTTACTCCATTGTAGACAAATCCATCACTTAAATTTGTAATAAATTGATCGGTATTCACCAGTGCCAGGTGGTATTGTTGAGCAAGGTTACGAATGATGGTGTTGTAAAGTGAAATTTTACTGCGAAGAAGATTTAACTCTTCAATGTCCAAGACAAATTCATCTCGAATAGGGAACAAAACGCCCATTTGATTGCATTTAACGGAATCAAGAGGTAAACTCAAAAGGAGTAATTCATTGGATTGAATTTGTCGCACAGCGAACATATTTGCCGTTGAATCTACGATCATGAAAGGATTTGCGCCAGTTTGAAAATAATAACCTAGCGGATTATAGATGCTATTTAAGGTTGCTGCATTTACATCATCTAAACTGAGGCCATTCCATGGAATCGTTGTGAAATAAGGCATTTGACTCACGTCTGGAATGGTTGCAATCACTCCTTTGGCGCCATTAAGGGTTAAGTTAAATAACAATTGTTCGTAGTTCTGTTGAAATTCAAGCTCTGAAGGCAAGTTCTCATGTGTCCCTCCTGATTTTGCGTAATCCAATACATCTTCTAATCCAATGTACAGTTGAAAGAAACTAGCATTTCTCGACATAAGTTCATTCATCATGCTAGCCGTTGTGGAGGAAGACATCCGATGGAAGAATCCGTTCGTTGCCGACAAATTGGCATTGGTAAATTGATTGCTTTTTAATCCAGGAATTCCAAAGACATCAAATGGATGGGCTGCTTGATAAATGTTTTGACTTAAACAGCTTTGATCACCTATAAGTGCATCTCTCAATGGGGACAATGAGGAAATGCCTTTACAATCCGTTTTATATCCAAGGTGCATGGGTGCCAAGCCGTTTGTACTGATGCCAATGGAGGCAGTATTTAGAAAAGGAAAATTTGTCGGATTTGCACCGATTAATTCCATTTGAGTGGCTAGGATGTATGCTAAAGAATTTCCCTGACTTACTTTGTTCAATCCATCATTCATGTAACCCCCCATTTGGCCATCACCAATGTAAATCACATTGGTCAAGTCAAGTTCACCTTTCGTTGGAAGTGGCACTTGTTCTTTTTGTTTACAGGAAAGGAAGGCAAGTCCACAAAAAACGATAAATCCGATGTAGTGTAAAGTCTTCATTACCATTTATAGTTTAGTGAAATTCCAGGGGCTAAGGCCACCGTACGAAAAGTTCCGTTCAATTGTGTTTCGAGATTTCTATCTGTTCGAGTGAGTTTCGTGGCATAAAAAGAAGCATCCACCGAAAAATGTGTATTGCAGCAATAACTAAAACCTATTGTTCCATAACAGCGATTCGCATCGGGAGTTTCAGGCGTAACAAATCCAGCTTGAACAGGAGTAAAACCGAATCCGCCTCCTGCTCTAAAAACTAGGTGTTTATTCGGAGTGTAAGAAGCGCCTCCTCTAAATGCAAAAATACTTTTATAGTTTCGAGCAGATTTTGTATCAGAAAGTGAACTAGTATTTTGAGCATAATCAAATGCGAGCGTGTCGTAGGTTTTCCAATTCACATGATTGATGTCTAATACCAATTTCCATTTTTCGGACACATCGTATGAAAATCCTAATGTTAAGACACTAGGTAAGGGCAATGCTGCAGAAAAGCTGCCGTTTGGAAAATTAGGTGCAAGTGAATTTGGAACGGTAAAGCTTGCTTGTCCATCAGAAACAGCCATCGAAACTTTGGAGCGATAGGTCAATCCTACTGAAAAACGTGAGTCAAAATGAAAAAGAACTCCTAAGTTATATCCAAATCCGATTGCTTTCCCCGCTAGTTCTGCATGTCCGTAGTTTCCGAGACTGTCTTGTACAGGAATATCTTTTTGAAGATTGACGCTCCCGGAGCTCAGTACAAATCCACCGCCAATTCCAAGTCGTTCGCTGATGCGATAGGAAAATGTAGGTTGAATAAAAATCGCTTTCAGTGAAAGTCGCGTTAAGGCAAAACGTCCGATCCAATTGGGCTCCCATTGAACGGTACTTCCAAAGGGTGTGTATACAGCCAATCCAACGCTTAAGGGTTCCAAGCGCTTTTTAAAGCGGTAAAGACCATAGGCGGAGAAAGGTGTTCCAACTGGGTTTTCTGTGTTATAAGAGAGTTGGGTCGCAGAATCCGTGTAATGCACGTGTGCAAAAATGGGTGTTGTTGCTAGGTTGATTTCAGATTTATTCGCAAATGCAGCGGCACCAGGATTGTAAAACAGGGTAGAGGCATCCGTATAAAGAGCTGTGCCGGCGCACCCCATTCCTTGTTGTTTTTGACCTTGAAAATTCACTTGAAACCCTTGCCCGAAGATACTTAGAGGACATGAGAGCAAGAAAGCTACATAAAGAATTTGCGTTAAAGCGTTCACAGTTTATGCTTGGGTTGTATCAAATATATTAAATTTAGTCGATAAAACTTAATCCTTTCAAATGAAACCACTTAGACTGATTTGCATTCACTATTTTTTATTTATGATTTTTCCATCCATCGCTCAAGATCTCCCCGCATACGTTTTGTATACTGGAAATGGAAAGAAAACCAGTTTTGAAAAGCTCGAGGAAGCGACAGAAGGAAAGGAACTTATCTTATTTGGCGAATTCCACGACAATCCGATTTCTCATTGGTTGCAGCTGGAATTAACAAAGGAATTATTTGAAGAAAATGGCGCCAAACTTCAATTGGGATTTGAGATGTTCGAGCAAGATCAACAGTCTTTGTTAAGCGATTATTTAACTGGAAAATTAACGGATAAGCAATTCCAAGATACGATGCGTTTATGGCCAAATTACGAAACAGATTATGCTCCTTTAATTGCTTTTGCGAAAAACAATCATTTGTACTGTGTCGCCTCCAATGTTCAACGAAAATACGCATCCTTGTTATTTAAAAAAGGAAGGACAGCGTTGGACACCTTGTCAGCAGAAGTGAAAGCACAAATGGCTCCAATTGATTTCAAAGTAGACACGAGTTTGTCGCAATACCGAGAGGTTTTTTCGATGGGTGGACATATGGGAACAAATATGGGAATGAACATGGTTGAGTCGCAAGCGTTCAAAGATGCAACCATGGCTCAATTCATTCTAGCGAATCCTGGGAGGCAAGATGGAACAGTTCATGTTCATTTTAATGGGGCCTTCCATTCAGATTTTCATCAAGGTATTTTGTGGTATGTGCAACAAAAAAATCCACAGATTAAGGTGCTGACGATTTCTACGGTGACTCAAGAGGATGTCCGAAAGTTGGATAAAGAGCATTTGGGTCGGGCTGATTTTATTATCTGTGTTCCCGAATCCATGACAAGAACACATTAAGTTTAATTTCTGCGTTTTTTGATGGTCGAAAGGATGGTTCCTTGAATGGTCTCTGTTTCCATTTGAGTTCCTTGTTCAATTTGCGTTGTTTCGTCGATCGCTTTCCCATTGATTCGTGAGATGCTATATCCTCTTTTTAGGACGTGAATGGGATCCAAGAATTGAACTTTTTCTTCATATTGGCCAATTGCTTGTTTTTCCTTTTCAAGGATAAATTTCAATTGAGGGCTCAACAAACGCCTGTGGTGTTCTAATTCTTGTGAAAATCCTTGAATGACGCTTCTGTATTGTTGTTGTACCTTGAAATTTACTTGTACAAATCTATCCTTGGCCAGCTGCAGTCGTTTATTGACATCTTGATGAAGGTGATTTGCCAAAGAAAGTAGCAGTAAGCGTTTTTGTGACAAAAAGCGTTCATTGAGAACAGAAATATTCATTTTGATCTCACTTAATTCTAAATCAAATTCCCGGAAGGTTAATACTAGAAATTCAGCGAGTTGTGTTGGTGTTATTGCGTTTCGATAGGCAATTAGTTCTGCCACCGTTAAATTGGTCGAGTGTCCAATTCCCGTTAAAACAGGTAAAGGAAAGGTCGCAATCGATTTGCAAAGCTCGAAATTGTTATAGCAGGTCATTCCGACTTCTGCTCCGCCACCGCGTACAAGGACCACAATATCGTATTGTTCTTTGTTTTTTTCAATTTCTGCTAGGGCTTGTCGAATGGAATTGACTGCTAAATCCCCTTGAACGTATGCTTCAAACAAGGTGGTTTCAAACAAGTAGCCATAGGTGTTCGAATGCAATACTTGATAGAAGTCCGAAAGTCCCTTACTCGCATCACCAGAAATGACCGCGATACGTTTTGGAAGGAGTGGAAAAACTCGAGACTGGTTCGCGTTAATCAAAGCTAATTTTTCCAGTTTACGCAAGGTTTCTTCTCGTTCACGTTGCAATTCACCGAGGGAAAAAGATGGATCAATATCTAAGATTTGTAAAGTGAGTCCGAAAGTGGGATGGAAATTTATTTTTGCCAAAAGCAGCAATGTTTTCCCGTCTTGCAGAGGTTCTTTGACCACTTGAATAAAAGCTTCATTGATTCGCTCCAATTGTTGCTTCCAAATTGTTCCCGTCATCTGAGCGACAATTTTCCCATCCTCCTTCTGCACCAACTCTGGAAAGGCGTGTCCACTAGGATATCTGTTCATCTTGTGCATTTCAGCCTTTACCCAATAGGTTGAAGTATACCGATCCTCCATGGTCTTTTGAATGGATTGCACGACTTGTTTGAGAGAAAAGACTTGTTTTTCTGAATGAATCATGGCTGAAAATGCTGAGAGTGAAGTTAGCAAATTTCCGCTAACCTACTTCAGTGGAATGCCACGTGAGCTGACGGGGCCAGTGTTTTTACTTTTTTCAATGGAAACGACAAAAGTTGTTCCGATTCCAACTTGACTTTTCACTTGAATGGACTGTCCATGAGATTCAACAATGTGTTTTGCAATTGCAAGACCAAGACCTGAGCCTCCTTCATTTCGATTTCTACTTTTCTCCACGCGGTAAAATCGTTCAAACAGTCTGGATAAATGATGTGGTTCAATTCCAGGACCATCGTCTTTAAATTCCACGACCAGACGTTCTTCCAAATTCAAAATTGAAACAGTGAGGGTGCCTCCAGGTTTCCCGTAGGATATGGCATTAGAAATCAAATTGGTAAACACTTGTCCCATTTTGTTTTTGTCGGCGTTCACATATTTCGAAGAATAAGATTTATCAAATACCAAGTGGTAGTTTTTGTCCTTTGCAATTAATTCAAAGAAATCGAATGATTCTTTTAATAAGTCGATTAGATCAAAAGAACGCACTTCCAATCGGAGGTTTTCCATTTCCATTCGGGTAATTTGATCGAGGTCTTCTAGAATCCCAGTAATGCGATCTGTGGATTTAG
Source organism: Crocinitomicaceae bacterium (assembly GCA_024643555.1). GTDB lineage: Bacteria > Bacteroidota > Bacteroidia > Flavobacteriales_D > Crocinitomicaceae > UBA952. The sequence continues at coordinate 5,935 of JAHEMQ010000116.1, forward strand.
ATGCACGCTCTAAAAAGGAACGATTCACTTGTGGGTCTTCGAGACCGCCATCTAGTAATGTCAACAAGTATCCTTGAATGGAAAAAACAGGGGTTTTTAATTCGTGTGCAAGGTTTCCAAGAAATTCTTTACGGAATTCAGCTTGTTCTTTCAATTTTGAAATTTCGATGGAACTGTTTTTTTTCCATTCTGCCACTTCCTTTTCGGCGTCTTCCATCAAAGAGTCGATGGATTTATTGAATCCAATATTGGCTGCTTGATTGACTTGTATGGATCGATAAATATTGGCTAAACGATATTGTATAAATCCTTTCAGTAGAAAATAAAAAACGAGGTAGGAAAAAATTCCAGAAAAGACTGGAATAAGTATCATGATGGTGCGGGATAATTCGACGATGATTGCGTGGACAATGAGTGTAAAGAGGAAACTTAAAAACATGAAAGCAATGCTTCCATATAAGATTAGTACACTCGGTCTGGCTGTTTTCATTTTTCTTGGAAGGTATATCCGACTCCTTTTATGGTACGAATATAGTCATCTCCAAGCTTTTCACGTAATTTTCTGATGTGAACATCAATTGTTCTTTCACCCACAACTGTTTCATTCCCCCAAACCACTGCTAAAATTTGGTCTCTGTTAAATACCTTACCAGGACGACTAGCTAATAGTTCGAGTAATTCAAATTCTTTTTTAGGCAATGCCAATGACTCTCCATTTAATTCTACGACAAAACGATCTCTGTCAATGAGAATCGAGGCATCAAGTTTCGGAGTGGAAGTTTTAATTCTCCTAAGTAAGGATTCTATTTTGCTTAATAACAAACGCGGCCGAATGGGTTTATTGATGTAATCGTCAGCACCAGCCTCAAATCCCGCAATCTGAGCGTAATCCTCTGTGCGTGCCGTTAAAAAAGCGATGATAGGCTGATTCAAGTGCAAGTCTTTACGGATGATTTGACACGTTTCAATTCCATCCATGACGGGCATCATTACATCCAATAAAATCAAAGATGGATTTATCTGTTGAACAATTCGCAATGCCTCTTGTCCATTTGAAGCGACATATACTTTAAATCCTTCCTTACGAATATTGTAAGAAAGGAACTCCAGAATATCTGGTTCGTCATCAACAATTAAAATGGTATGTCCTTTCGAGTTTTCCATAGGAAGAATAAAAAGGCTGCTGCACTTTCATGCAGCAGCCGATTGAATATTATTTTTGAATCATTAATTTTTCAGTTGTGATTCCAGACGCATTTGTCAAGCGTACTGTATAGAATCCAGCGGAAAGATTGTTGACAGGGAAGTTGACCATGTTCGTACCAATAACCGTTGATTCTTGGTTAATCAGAACACGTCCAGTAGCATCGATTAATTCGATTTCTACTCTTTCGGTTGTTTGTTCAAAAGAAACAGTAACTTGTTCTGTAGCTGGATTAGGGAAAACATTCAAGATGGAACCAGAAGTTAATTCGTTGATCCCTACAGTTACATCTACTAAGAATACCGCTGTATCTGAACAGTTTCCGTTAATTGCGGTCAAGACAACAGTGTACGAACCATTCACAGCATAAGCGTGTGTAGGTGCAGCGGCAGAAGAGTTGGTGAAATCACCGAAATCCCAAGAATAAGATGTAGCTCCAGCAGAAGTATTTGTAAAGGTTGCCACGTTGCCAGCCAAGGTCATTGTTCCTGCTGCCGTTGGTGTTGGGTTAAATGTTACTGAAATTGGAGCAGAAGTTCCAACACCATTACAAGCATTGGCGTTTGTTGCAGTAACAGTGATATTTGATGCTGTAGCTGTTACGTCGATGCTTTGTGTTGTTGCTCCTGTTGACCATAAGTAGCTATCCGATGTTGAAGCCGTAATGGTTACCACTTCACCAGCACACGCTTGTGTTGCAGAAGCGTTAATTGTTGGAGCTGGTGCGTTTGAAACGTTGATGGTTGTTGCTGCAGACGTAGCAGTACATCCGTTCACATCCGTTACAGTTACGGTGTACGAACCAGATGTTGATACCGTGATAGAAGCTGTTGTTGCATTTGTTGACCAAACATTTCCAGATGTTGCACTTGAAGTTAAATCTACTGAACCACCTGTACAGAATGTAGTTGCGCCGCTAGCAGAAATTACTGGTGTAGCAGGTAAAGCGTTTACAGTAACTGTTACCATCGCACGCGGACCTTCATATCCAGCAGCATTCATTTGAGCCACATAATAGTTAAATGTTCCAGCTGTTGTTGTAGATGGTGTTGGAGCTGGAATACTTGTTCCACCTGTTGCAGTGGTGTACCAGTTAATTGTACAATCTTGGTTTCCTGTTGCAGTTAATGCTGATGCTGTAGCTCCTTGACAAACATTAATTGAAGTTGTCGTAGTTGGAGCTGGAATAATCACAGGGTTTATAGAAGCATCTAAGAAGGAGCTATTTGATAAAGCAATTGAAGCTGAAACAGGACGGAAATCGGGGCTCAAATAGGTATTGTTTACTCCGTAAGGAAGTGTTAAAATGTTTGCAGAAGAAACAAGTGAATCGTTATTATTTGCACCAAACCAAGCTGAAACATTAAATGTGCTTCCAGCATTTCTTTCAACTGAATAGTTGGTAATGTAGCCAGCTACGAGGTTGTTTTTATATTTCAAAACACCATTTGTTGCGTTAGACTCACAAGCAGTTCCATCAATGTGAATTCCACGAAGACCATCCATGAAAATACTGTTATAGATCTTCAATCCAGAGTTACGACGAATACGTGCTCCTCTTCTGAATCCGGATGCAACAGTAGCTGCTGTATTTCCTCTTAATGGACCAACAAAAGTAACATTTGAGAAAATGGCAGATGTTTGAGGTGAATTAGCAGAACCAGCAGCATCGTTATCTGATTCGAATCCTTCTGATGTTGAAACTGTTGGGTTATCAGCAATCAATGGGTCGCGAACTGCTAAGCAATATTGCACCATACCTGAGAAACCATTATCTGTATCGAAATCATCATCAAGGTTACGGTAAGACACTAGGTGACGGCAATTAACTGTACCACCAAACCACTCAAAAGCATCGTCATTTGAAAAAGAAACCTGAACATAATCGATGGTTGTTGCACGTCCAACTGATCCCAATGTTAATCCATTGATTTCTTTATTTGGTTGGTATACATATCCTGGGAATTCGATGCGAACGTAACGAAGAATACCAGAGTTATCATTTACATCAGGATTTGTTCCACCACCATATTGCGTATCAAATGTTGGTGCTAATCCTTCAATGTTTGCAATTCCACCAGCATTGTTGTTGGTCGATTTACCCATTAAAATAATTCCACCCCAATCACCTAAAGCACGTTGACCTACTGGTTGGTTTGAAGTAAATACAATTGGGTTTGAAGCTGTTCCATCAGCAATTAATTTAGATCCTTGCGTGATGAATAACCCAGAACCAGAAGTATTTTTATCTCCCATCACCACTGTTCCTGGTTGGATGGTTAATGTCGCTCCATTTTTTACATAAATCTGTCCTTGTAATAAATAAACGTTGTTTGCTGTCCAAGTTGTATTTGTGGTAATTGCTGCCGTTACAGTAACATTTGAACTTTGGTACACCGTATTTTGAGGATCCCAATTTGACCAAGAGTCTGTCCATTGTGCCGTTGGTGCGGGAGCGAATGCTCCTCTGTAGTTTGCAGGCTGGAAGAAACTCTGCCCGAATGCGACAAGACTTACACAGAAGCTTAACGCGGTAAACGTAATTTTTTTCATCTTTTCTTATTTTTTTTATCTGGAGCAAAGTTCAGACAATGATGTAGTCAAAGCGTTAGCATAACCCTATGTTTACACTAATTAATCGTTAAGAAATCATGAAGAAATGGATGTAATAAAAAGGGAATGTTAAGCCTTAAAATTTATAAGTCAAGGAGAAACTAATCGTTCGTCCAAATTTGGTGTTCCAAATTAAGTCGTCTTGATTTTTGTCAAAACGATTTTGTCCGCTTGATTCTCCTGTGAAAAGGTAGTTCCCAACTTTTTGTAGCACGTTGTTATTTGTTGAAGTGCTGAAATTGTTTTGATAAAAAATCAAGTTTTGAGCGAGTACATTTTGGCAATTCAATTTAATCTCAAGTTTATTATTCTTAAAGGATTTTGCCAATTGAAAATCGAGGAATGTACGGCTTTTCTCCCAAATATCTGGTTGAAGTACACTTCCAAGGATGTACATTCTTGATCCAACACGGTTGACATTCATAGCGATGGTAAAGTCATTGGCAGTCTTATAGATAATCCCACAATTTAGAACGTAAGGAGATTGTCCTTGAAGAGGACGAGTATCGTAAGGAGTTCCAATGTTTTTTGATACATCTACAACAGAGTGAATCAGACCCAGATTGGTGAAAAATTCCAATTGATTCCATTTCGAAGTGGTGTCCAATTTGAACAAGGCGCCAATGTTGGATTTAAGTTCAAATTCTAGTCCGTAATTAAAGGCATTCGGTACATTTTTGTATGAAATTTCATTCATAACATCTGGACGTGTAATTTGCTCGATTGGGTTCACAAAATACTTATAGAATGAACTAACAGAAATCACTTGTCCTTTACCTGGATAGTATTCATAACGAACATCTACATTGGTAATTTTTGCTCTTTTCAGAGAGTCGTTTCCAGACAAAACGAATTGAGTATTAAAATCATAAAATGCAAATGGAGCTAATTCACGGTATTCAGGTCTGTTCAATGTTTGAGAGGCACTGACACGAAGTACTTTTTTTAAGTTGAAGTTGTGAATAAAATTGACTGATGGTAGAACATCCAAGTTGTGCATATGAACAGCCAAAGGTGACTTATCAGCTCTGCGTGCGTCCAAATTTTGTGTAAAGTCCTCCAGGCGGGCTCCATAAAGGATTTTATTCTTACCAAAATGTTGCATCATGGAAAAATATGCGGCATACAGTTGAGAATTAGCCGAATAAGAATCAGAAGCTTTTGTTCCGTCGGATAGTTTGAATCCGCCAATTCCAGGAGAAAGTAATCCCATGTTTTGAACTTGGAAAATAGAATCCTCCGGTAAATAAAGAAGGTTCGAATTGAAATTTGTGGCACCACCTACGGCTCCATATTTTGTGTAGCCAAGTTGGCGTGCTTGAAAATCTCTGTTTCTTAGTTGAACAAAAACGCCCGTTTTAAATTCAAATTTCAGTTTTTTATCTTGCTTCGTTGAATCTTGGTTGTAAACTTCTTTCGTGAAATTCACTTTGTAACTTGACATGTTTTCTTTGTTGTTCGAAAAGAACATGTTTCCGCCGTAATCAGGACCAACATTCGTTTGAGAAATGTTTGCGACATACATTGTGTCGTGATAGTCAGGGCTACTCGGGTCATTGACATATTTCATGCGCGAATAAATGTTTCTGCGCAAGTTTGGGATGCTACGTTGGATGTTACTTAATCCAACCATCCAGTCAATTTTCATTTTCCCTGAAGGATCAAGGGCATGTTGACCACCTAATTGAGAAGAGAAAATTTGGTTGATGGTCATCCAATTTGCGTTGGAACGCAACAAGGAAGGATTTTGATCCAATGGATTAATTTCACCAGTACGGTTGATAATTCGATTATCCGAATTAATGGTGTATAGGTTTTTAAAGCTGATGCTATTTTTTGCATTTAACTTCAACGAAAAATTCAACATTGAACCGGTCAGAATTTGAGTGGAGTAAACTTTGTCGAAAAATTGGTTTTCAATTTGAGAAGTCCCACCTCCACCAGTATTGTCTGTAAATGATTTTCTAGTAGTCTCGTTGTAATTGTTGGTTTTGTTGTAGGAAAGAGACCCAATGAATCCGAACTCTTTTTTATTTTTAAATTCTTTGCGGTATCCACCTGCATATTGAAGGCTAAAATTCGGCATAAAAACACCATCGCTAATTTTCCAATTGGATTGAAAGGATTTAGCTAAGGCTGCTTGATCACTCATTAATGATGGATAATTTAAAACAGAAGGAATGGATGATGGGATTGCTCTTGAACCATCATCAAGTCCGAGCCAATCGAGTTTGCCTTCTTTCGAAAATTTACGATTCTTGAACGTTGTGATGGTATTGTATCCTCCTGAAATAGAAATCGATTGAAAATTTTCGACAGGAATATTTTTTGTGCGAATTTGAATGATACCACCAGCAAATTCAGCGGGTAAATCGGGAGAAGCGGTTTTAACGATTGATAAATTTTCCAACATATTGACAGGGAAAATATCAAAAGCGAAAGCTTTTCGGTCGGACTCTGAACTTGGTAGCGGTGCGTCATTCAGGTATGCGGCGTTATACCGGTCATTCAATCCACGTATCACAGCGAATTTGTTATCTTGTATACTTGCCCCACTAATTTTCTTTAAGGCATCGCCAACTGTTTTATCTGGACTTCTTTGTATTAATTGCGCAGGAATAATGTCCATCATGACATTGCTCTTATATTGCAGTTGTGTCGTACCAATGTTCGTCTCTGTGTTTACTTTGGTTTTCACGACTACTTCCCCTTTGGTAGAAACTGTGTTTGTCATGGAAATATTGACGATGGTATTTTCTTTGGCTTTGACAAGGACTCCTGAAATCTCCATTTTTTGATAACCACCAGCATAAACCATCAGGGTATAGGTCCCCGGATTGACATCGCGTACAACATATTCACCATTTAAATCGGAATATGCTCCTTTCGCAGCACCAAGAACGGTGATTTTCGCATCAAGTACTGCCACATCTGTTCCATCCACGGTGATTTTTCCAGAAATAATTCCCAATTGGGAAAAACTAAAAAAGGATAAAAACTGAAAAAAAAGGATGATAACAAGACTTTTGCTCGAACACATGTGAATGGACTTTAAAATTCACCGCAAAGGAACGCAAGACCCTTGACGATTAAATTAATCCAAGGTTAAAATTCTGTTAATTTCATAAGATAAAAAGGTAACATTTTGGTAACATAAAAAAGGAGGGCCTGAACCCTCCTTTTCACTTGGTGATGAACGCTTTTTTCTTAATCGAAAACAACTTTCATTTCTACTCGTCTATTTTTTTGACGTCCTTCCGGCGTGTCATTTGTTGCAATCGGTTTTGTCTCACCGTAGTATTGAACCACAAATCGTGCGGCATCAATACCTTGAGAAACGAGGTACGCTTTTACCGCTTCTGCACGTTTTTTAGAAAGCAACATATTTGCAGTGTCGTCACCTTGGTTATCCGTATGTCCGGTAATTTCTAGTTTCCAAGTTGGTTTTTTCTTCAAGACTTCAGCAAGTTCTCCTAAAGAAACTTTCGATCCTTCAAGAATGACATCTTTCGCGACTTCGAACTCTAAGTTATCAAAGGCCGTTTTCAACACTTCGATGACCGCTTGTTCAATCACAGGACAACCTTTGTTTGATTTCGGCCCAGGAGTGTTTGGACAATCGTCATCTTTGTCTAACAATCCATCTTTGTCACTGTCTTTGTAAGGACAACCTTTATTGGCTGCAGGTCCGGCTAGAGTAGGGCAGTCATCATCTTTGTCTAAGATTCCATCATTGTCACCGTCTTTGTAAGGGCAACCACGATTTTCTTGTGGACCAGCCACGTCTGGACACTCATCAATAAAGTCGTAAACTCCATCTGCATCTTTATCTGGACAACCTTTGTTTTCTTTTGGTCCTGCGTTATCAGGACATGCATCTTCTGCATCTGGAACACCGTCACCATCTTTGTCTGGACAACCTTTCAAGGCAGGTAAACCAGCAACAGTTGGACACGCGTCCTCAGAGTCAATGATTTTGTCACCGTCCGTATCTGGACATCCTTTGAATTCTTTTAAGCCAGCTACATCTGGACATGCATCCTTTTTATCAATGATTTTATCACCGTCCTTATCAGGACAGCCATTGAACTCTGGCAATCCCGCTTCATTCACACACTCGTCATCCGAGTCAGGAATTCCATCATTGTCGGTATCTGGACAGCCTTTAAATGCCCATGTTCCTGGCACCTCTTTGCATTCATCCTTACGGTTGGATACTTTATCGTTATCATTGTCTTTCACTTTGTGGTAAAGAATTGGAATGCGCGTACCGAAATAAAATTCAATTCCGCTTACGTTCTTTTTAGCCATTAACGTTTTCATGTCGGTGATTCCCATCACTAATGGACCGATACGTGTGGCGATTCCGTATTTCATACCGCTGTATTGATTATAGGAAATCGGCATGTACATACCAAAGTATGGACTGTCAAAACTTGGAGTCAATGAGAATTGGTTTGCAGTTTTAACCTTCGTGTCTTTTCCTTGAGAAATTAAATTCACCATGGAGGTAGCGTTCACGTAAAATCCTTTCCAAATTCGGTAATCAATTTGAACGCTAACGGCTGTTGGTGTGCGCATTTTAAAGGTTTGCGAAGTGGATTGAAGCGCAACCCACTCCTTGTTCCCTGCGGCAGTGGATTGGTTGATTAAGGTATCAATTACCCCATCAAATCCTTCTAAGTTCGTCGCAGTTTCAAAGCGGTGTAAGTTGAAGAAATTCGAGGTGTTCACTGCGAAATTACGACTCAATCCACCTTTGGTAAATTTCATACTTCCCATGTCAACGAGTGAAAGTCCTGCTCGTAATTTGTATTTGTTTTCGTTGCGACGCCACATATTTGTTTCCCCATCCATGTCGTATTTGTATTTCTCATAGTTTGGACGCCATTCGTACACTGCACCGATATCCAAACCAAAGCCTAATTTAGAGGCAGGTTTTAACAGGTCTTGAAAGGTTGGATTTTGTCCTGCCATTCCATTGTTTACAATCCCGTTTATGTTATTTGAATAACCGTAATCAAAAGTTCCGGATAAGTATTGAGAGGTATCTTCGTTTTTCAGGTTATACGAGAAGTCATCCGTATACACGTATGCGGCAGCATGACCGAGCAAAAGTTTTGGAGAAATACCAACTTTCAGGAAGTGTTCTTTATTATCGACCACTACTTGAGAATAGTTAAAACCAACTTCGGTCCATGTCATGTAGTTGACATTAAACAATTGTTCATTGAATTTCGCATTCCATAAACTTGGGTGCACCAAACCGTCTTCCGCTAAAACAGCTAGTTTCGGATCCATGTTATCCACGTTGACAATTGTTCGATTGCGAATATTAAATCCAATGGCCGTTTTTTCGTTTAAGTGAAACATCGTATTCAATAAATCGAATTGGAAATTGATATTCGCACCTAAGGTTTTTGTTGACTTTTCGTCGTAGTTGTGGACCACAAAACGATCGATAAAACTAGAATCTGGTTTAGACCAAGAATTCAAGATGTTTGGGTCTGCGAAAGACTTATACCACCAATTCCCTTGTCCACCTTGCGCAGTTCGCATGGCGTTTGCATCAAAATAACCGAAGTTTTGATAGACATTCATGTTCGTTCCTAAAACGAGCATGTCAAATTTATAGCGGCCATCCACAAAATTGGCTGGATTCACTTGGTTTCCAATGACACCACCATAATTGCTACTTCCAAGTCCAAGGTAACTTTGTGCGTTGAGCGTGATTGATGAAAGTAAAAGGGAAATACCGACGATTAATTTTTTCATAGTTTACTGTTTGGTATATTGGATGAGATAAGAGCCTAAAAACGTAGTGAGGGAATAAGCGTTTGAACCAAATGGGCTCACTTGCACTTTTTCTTCTCCATGTCGTTCATTTTGGTCGCTTGCCCGTCCGAGTTGATCAAATATATACAATTCATTTTCAATGGCATCTAAGACACACAAAAGCGCTGTGCCATTTTTGGAATATGAGATGCTTAGCGAGGTGATTTCTTGCACTGGAATTGTTTTTTCCCAAAGCATTTGTCCACTGGCAGTATAGGCATACAATTCTTTTCCTCGGGTCATGACGAAAACAATATCTTTATTGTTCAGATAAGTCCCGAGCAATTGAACGTTCTTTTTTGTTTGAAATTGTGTTGCTTTGCCATTTTTCAATACTTGGAAGCTTGAATTTCGTGTGGAAACAGCTGTGATTTCACTTCCTGCATTCACCAATGTAAAGGTGCTGTCTACGGAGTATTTTCCGATTGTCTTGCGTTTCTCTAGGTCAATGGTGTAATACATGGTTTCGGTCAGCACCCCTAGAATTGGTCTTTTAGCTCTGGTTGTAACTTCCACTTGTTTGAGCGCGCCTACAAGCTGAAATGGCTTAACAGTACTGCCTTTTTCATTCACCAATTGAATGCTGTTTATGCTATTTGCCACAACAAATTCTAATTTGCTTTTGGCGAAATATGCAGCTGGTTTGATATGGGCAAGGTTGGACATACGAAAGACAAGACGTCCTGTTTTGTCAAATAGTTGGACTTCATTCTTCAATTGAACAGCGGCAAAAGATTGCCCGATTTCTAGGAGACTCATGGCAAGCACTTCTTGTGGAATAGTTTTCTCCCATTTTTTAAGCCCATTAATGTATCCAACAAGTTTCCCTTTGTCCGTGTAAGCGATGACATTCCCACGTTCAGGCAAGGCCACAAAATTGAGTACGCGTTCACCTGGGTTCATCACAAAATAATCTTTGATTTTTTGATTGTCTTTTCGTTCCACAACATCCATGAAGCGACAAGAAGTTTCCACTAATTTTTTCCCGTAAACGCTTACGGTAGATTGCTTTGAAATGGAGATGTCACGGAAGGCAACTTTGCGGGGAAGGTTACCATAAATTAGGCGCATGCGATTTTCATCCTGAGACAAAGTATTCGCAAGTTCAGCCTCTGAAATAATAAAGTCCACCAACTCTTTCGAACTAGAAACAACAGCAAATCCGTTTGATTGAGCCACGAAAAGTGTCGAATTATCGGAGGAAAGGAAGTTGGAAAAACGCAGTTTGTCAAATTGTGCACTATTTTCATTCGACTCCTCCATGCCTAGTTTTTCATTTAGAATCTCAATCGGACTGTACTCTTCTTGGTAATCAAAAATGGCCGCTTTCGCCGAATCTTTAGAGATAAAGACAACGCCGCTGGAGATCATTTTTTGGGAGAAGGGGGATTGTGCAAATACCGGATCCAAATGAGCTAAGTATCCTTGTTCGAAGAAGGTGTATGTGTCAATATTCGAAGGTACAAACTGGGCAAAAATGCGCTGATCATCCATTACCCTCACGTGATTTTTTCCTATGTGACTTTTGGTGTAAGTGTAGATTTTTCCGTGCTTCACATAGCTATCGGAAATTAAACAATCGCGTTTTGCTTTGGTTAAATGAATTTTACTGAAACTTGCTTTTGTATCACACGAAAATGCCGGTCCTGTTGATTCATTTAGGGAGCCCTCGAAAATTAATAATTGATTTCCTTTATAGATACCATGTAATTTACCATATTCAAAGTTGTTGAGTTTACCCATTTGAAGTGGAAACAACCCCTGTTTGAACAATCGTTTGATGGCATAAATATCCCAGCTTGATTTTTGTTCAATTAAAAATAAGACTCGTTTTGTACTAAAAAAGAGGGAGCTCGGTTCGTTTAGTTTTGGAACAACTGAAGAATAAATCGATTGATTGAGTTGCAATGTTTGAATGTGTTGTTCGTCCCAATTTACCTCCTCTGGATGGTGAATTCCCCAGACTATTGCATCTGATTCATTGAAGTAAGAACGAAAGTCAGCTGAGTTTTCCTTGTGCAAAAGACCATAAGAAACAAATCCAATCCAACAAAGGACAAGGACACCAAAGATGGCAAGAATGGAACGGTTGATCATGTTGCGTTTTTTTCCAAAAATAGATGGAATTCCCGCGCTGTGATTGCCGAAATATGATTTAAATTAACAAGTCAATGTTTAATCGAATAATTCGAGTTGACTTTTGTTGGGAAGTAATTGGAATGTCATGCGGTGATGGGGACTAGCTCCGTGAATTGCAATAGCGTTTCGGTGCTCTGTAGTGGGGTATCCCTTGTTTTTATTCCAATGATAAACCGGAAATTCTTGGTGAAGATTTTCCATGATTTCATCGCGTTTGGTTTTTGCAAGTATGGAAGCTGCGGCAATCGATTGAAATTTTCCGTCTCCTTTGATGATGCAAGCATGTGGAATTCCCGGGTAGGGTTTAAAACGGTTCCCATCAATGAGTAGAAATGAAGGTTTAGTCGATAATTGATCAACCGCGCGATGCATGGCCAAAAAACTGGCATTTAAAATGTTGATTTCGTCGATTTCAGTATGAGAGACGATGCCAATACCATAAGCCAGCGCATGCTTCTCAATTTGATCGCGCAATAATAAGCGATTCCGCTCATTGATTTGTTTGGAATCGTTCAGTCCAATAATGGGTTTTTCCGGGTCTAGAATGACAGCTGCGGCAACTACGGGGCCACTTAAACAGCCTCGTCCTGCTTCATCGCAACCACCTTCCAGACGATCTAATTCGAGAAAGGCTAATAAATTTGACATCGGGTTCAAAATTGCAAAATATTTTGTAGATTAGCACATACGTTTAAACCACCACGCTATGAAACATGTACTTTTTGGATTCTTTTTCTTGTTGTCAGGTTCTTTCGCATTCTCTCAAGTTGGGAATACAGCAAGTTGTACTTCCGTTAAAAACTTGAAAGAGGGAGTTTCCTCCGGCAATATTGAAGTGACCTTGCCAAGTCAATTAACACCGGAAGAAGTGGCAAGTTTTGCGAAATATTACGAGCCTTTTTTCAATGTAGACTTTAATTCAAAAAACCATGTTGCGACTTTTCAAATGGTTTCGAATACGTCGGATGCACGTCGAGTGATCATTCGATTTTTAGCTGCAAATCAAATTCAAACGGTGATCATTGAAGGCAAATCTTATCAATTACAAGACTTCTACCAAAACTTTCTAGAAAAATGAGAATTATTTACAGCGGCATTTTATTCCTTGGACTAAGCTTACAAAGTTGTTCATCTTCGAAAGAAGGATTGAAGCATTATGGTCCTTCGGCTGTTGACACAAACAAGGCTATTTCGATGGCTGAAATGGTGAAACAATTCAATGAAAATCCACAAGCAAACACCTTCACATTTTATGCGCCAATAGTGAATGTTTGTCAGAGTGCCGGATGCTGGGTAAATGTTCAGAAAGCGGATGGTGATTTAATGCGCATTCGTTTTAAAGATCATTTTGGAATTCCTCCTAAGACACAAACAGGAAATGTTGCATATTTTCATGGAGTTGCCTATTACGATACCATTTCCGTTGCTTTACAAAAGCATTTCTTGGAAGATGGACACGCTCCACAATCGGAAATAGATAAAATCACCGAGCCGAAAATTGAATTGAATTTTCAAGCAGATGGTGTTTTGATTAATGCTTCTTCTTCCGAAAAGAAAAAATAAGAACAGTTATTGTTAATGTGAATACAAGTGTTTTTGCCCACCATGTTGTGGACAGGAAAAACACCGCCATGTTCGCCGGAATGAGTAGGATGGTTAGCAGGTGAAATCTTCCCTGAAATTGCTTATCGGAAATCATATCGTCCATTTGGAGTAAAGCAAAGATGTAGGGGGACATCGTCCGTGTTCAGATCACTTATTTCAATAAACTCATCAAACAGGTTTAAACCGATGAAAACACAGCTTGGTTTGCATTTCGCTAAAAGACGATCGTAAAAGCCTTTTCCGTATCCCACACGGTGTCCTCGTTGGTCGACGGCCAACAATGGAACAAAAACATAGTCTAGTTTGGATTCAGGAACAATTCTTCCATGTTTTGGTTCTGGAATGCCAAAATCGGAAAGTTCTAATTGAGTAGAACCTTCGTATAAATAGAGTGTCAGGCTGTGTTCAGAGAAATTGGACTTGGATAAAACAGGAAATCCACCCTTCATTACAATGTCTTCTAGTAGGCTATACGTGTTTATTTCTAATTGTTTTTCAATCGGTAAAAACAAGCTAATGTATTTCCCTTGAAACTGCAAAGAATTCATCACAAGTGCTTGGACTTGTGATGAAATTCTAGAAATATCGTACTGACTTAGTTCCTTTCGTTTGGATTTAACAAGGGCTCTAATTTCTGACTTTAGCATGTATTATTTACTAAAGTAGATGAAAATTACATACGTAATCTTAGTTCATTCAATTTACGGTTATCCACTACGGCTGCCGTTTTTCTCAAAGCACCAATCGCTTGACCTTGGAAAGAGCCTTTTAATGTTTTTGCCATTTCATCGCGTTCAACTTTGAATCCAGTGCTTGCTGGTGCTTTTGTAGTTTTCGTAATTTGAATCATGTAGACACCACTTTTTCCTTTTAATGGAAGGGTGCGTTTCCCTTTTTTCATCACTGAAGAAAACAACATTCCAATGATTTCTGGCTCATATCCAACATTTGCAATTTGAGGATTAGCAAAAGTAATCTCCGCTGTTTGAATCATTAAATTACATTTTTTTGCAACTGATTTAATGGAGTTTCCTTTCGACATTTGGTTCATGAATCGTTTTGCTTTTTTCTCCGTTATCAACTCTCTTTCCATGTCCAGTTTCACATTTTCAAAAGTAGGCTCGCCTTCCTCTTTAATCGAAGTTACCATTCCGATAATGTACTTGTCTTTGTCTTTGATTGGATAAGTTGTTAGGGACCCAACTTCTACACCATCACTATAGGCTAATTCGAAGATTTTGTCTGACGCCATGGATGTAGCGAATCCGTAAGCTTTAGGTGCTTTGTCTTCTAGAAGAATGCTGCGAGAAACGTAGTTTGCTTGACGTACGATTGTATCGAACACACTTACTTTTTTCAATAAGTCAGACGTTTTTCCAATTTTACGGTCCAATTTGTAAAGGATGCTGTTGATTTCACTTTCCTTATTGCTAATTGTTTCCTCAGAAGCCTTAAATTGTTTAGAAATGGATGCTAAAACAGGGAATTTAGAAGCATCTCTTTCCATTACCTCCACAATGTGGAAGCCAAATTCTGTTTTCACAACCGCAAACTTGTTAAGTGGAGCTGTTGCACAGAAAGAACCAAATTCAGGAACCATGTCGCCTTCCAAGAAGTTGTCTATGACTCCACCTGTTTTTTTCGATTGTGTATCATCTGAGAATTTGTCTGAAAGCGCAACGAAGTTATCCTTGTTCACGATTTTCAACAAACTATCTGCCGTTTTACGTTTCGCGTCAATGACTTTCGCATCTTTGGAACCACCGGTAGACAATAAGATGTGTCTTGCTTTTAAACGAGATGGCGTGAATCCAATTACCTTGGAAATGACCATGTTTTCTTTCATCGCGTATGGACCTACCACTTGACCAATTTGAGCCAATTTGAAAATGGTGTCGTAAGAAATCGGATACGTTTGGTACTGATTTGATTTCGGATTTCCTTCTGGAACGGCAGTTGATCGCTTACTGTTGAAATAAACTTTTACATCACTATTGCGCAAAACATATAATGAGTCGTTTGTAGATGTTAAGAATCCAGCTTTCAACTCACTTAAAGTTTTATTCATCTTGTTGGTGTCCGCTTTTGAAGGCGCAACTACAACATCAAACACCTTTACTTCACGTGAAGAAGAACGAATTGAATATTTTTTATCTCCTTTGTGTTCATCGTAATAGGCTTTTAATTCACTGTCTGAGACTTTCACATCAGCATCAGCGATATCAGAGTAAGGACGGAAAACAAACGAAATCGATTTTGTTTCTTTGTTACCATAGTAGTTATCCTCAGCTTCTAAATTTGTAACGTATGCTGCTTGATCCAATAAACCAAAGTACTTTTCACGTTTTCTTGTATCGGTGTAATATTGTTTCGTTCCATTCCACTGTTGAACAGCTTGTGGTTCCTTGCTTGTTTTAAGCTTGTTTAAGGTTGTTTGAAGTTTGGTGCGTCCTTCAACCATAGACTGAGGCGTAACTGCACCTGTCAATGAGTCAACAAAAAACTGATTTAAATCTTGGATGATGTTAAATCCATCTGTTGCCAACAAATATGCATTAAACTCACGTTCTGATACGGAAATTCCTAAAGCGGCATACTCTTTACTCAAAATGGTCGAGTCAACAAGGTAATTCCATCCATTGTCGTTCGCAGTTTCCATGTCAGCATCTGTAAATTCTTTTTGTGCTTGCATCGCTTGGTTGCGACCTTGCTCTTGAAATTTTGTACTTGCGATGGTATACTCTTTTGGATCTACTTTTTCACCGTACACCGTACCGATACCATATTGACCTTCATTGATGCCCAATAAATGTTGGTAATCTGATAAAATGAAGGTTGCCAATGCAAGTCCTACAATTCCAACAAGTAATCCTGATTTCGAACGAATTTTTCCGATAATTGCCATTTCACTAAATTTTGAGATTGCGAATATAGCAAGAACTCGTCAATTTTGCTAATAAATGACAATAAAAAAGGAGGCTTATTTGCCTCCTCCTTTTTGTGGTGTTCCACCTTTTGGTGTCGTTGGATTCGTTGTATTCTGTGGACTTTGTTGCGCCGGAGCCGTTGCGGGTTTTGTTTGCGTCGGTGGCGGTGGTGGTGGTGTCGTTGGTTTAGGTGCCCCACTTGTCTGCACTTGTGCTGGTTTTGCTGGTGGTGGTGGCGGCGGTGATTGAACCGGTTTCGGTTGTGTTGTTGCTGGTTTTGCCGGAGGTGGAGTCGTCTGTACTGGTTTTGGTTGTGACTGTACAGGTTTTGGCTGGGCAGGAGTCGTTTGTACAGGAGCCGGCTTGGGTGTTGTCGGTGTCACATTGTTAGAATTTGGACGATTTTGTGGCGTGGGTTGTGGGCTATTTGACTTGTTTTGATTGGGTTGATTTTGTTGCATCATTCCATCTGAATTACCACCGCTTCCTCCAGAACCAGTTCCATCATCATAAGTTACGGTATACGTTTTACCATCGTTTCCACATTGACTCGTCGCATTTAACTGAATGGTGTTTAGACCTGGATTTAAGTTCAAATTGAGACTGATTGCTCCTGCGTTGTTTTGATAGGAATAGATTTCTGTTCCATTAAAATTAAATTGAACAGGAACTGTTGGGGTGTAATTTGTAATGAAAGCTGTGAAATTCAAATTACTGGAATTTACGGTAGATCCACTGCCGGGATTCGTAGTGATATCGATCACAGGTGGAATACAACTCTGGTAACGAATGGTGCGAAGTTGCGAAGATGTTCCACAAGCATTCGTCGCTGTTAACACGATTTCATCCACACCTTCAGGTAAATTCAGGGTTGAACTAAAGTTTCCATTTGTAAAGTTGAAATTGCTAACATTGCTTCCAGCTACCGTTAGACTAATGCCTTGACTGTTAGGCATGTTTTGAATGCTTGCTTGAAAAGGAAAGACTGGACTGTAGACTCCGTAAAATAAATCTACAGGATTGATAATGCTTACGACCGGTGGTACACATTGCTCAAATGTGACGCTGGTAGATTGGTTATCGGATCCACAATTGTTCGTCGCTGAGAGCACGATCTGATTCAGACCATTACTTAAGTTCAACGTGGCTGTAATTTGACCGTTGACGAAACTCGCATTGGGAATGATATTGCCATTTAAAGTTAAGCTGATTCCTTGTCCATTTCCAATGTTCAGAATGGTTCCAGAAAAGTTGAACGTAGCATTCGTTACGGATGTGTTAGTGGAGATCGGATTACTAATGCTCACCACTGGAGCAAGGCATTCCTCAAATTTCACATAAACTGTCTTAGCGTCTGTTCCACATGCATTTGAAACACTCATAACGATTTCGTTGTTGCCATTTGAAAGATTCAAATTCGCAGTTACATTCCCGTTTAGTAAATTGAAATTTTGAACAGTTGAACCATTCAGACTTAAGCTGATTTGCGAAAGTGTGGCATTTTGAACGTTCGCTGAGAAAGGGAAATTTGCCGAACTCACGGTACTACTGATGCTGGAAGGATTGGAAATGGCAACAGTTGGTGCCACACAAGGATTGTAGGCAACATTGATCGTTTTACTATCGGAACCACAAGCTCCAACGGCATTTAAAACGATGACATTGTTTCCATTGGATAAGGGAATGCTCGCAGAAACCTGTCCATTGCTTGGATTAAATTGTGCACTGTTTACTGGATTTCCGTTCACCGTTAAACTAACTCCTTGTCCGGAAGTGAGGTTTTGAATGGAACCTGTAAAGGACAAACTGCTGGATGTTGCTGTGAATGAACTCGAAGTCGGATTGATGATCGACACTACTGGTGCATTGCATGGTTCATAGCGGATAATTCGGCTTTGGGCATCATTACCACAAGCATTTGTCGCAGAAAGCGAAATAGTGTTCATTCCGTTTGCTAAGGTAATATTTGCGGTCAATTGTCCATTCGAATAGCTAAACGTGTTGATTGGCGATCCGTTTAGTGTCAGCAAAACTCCTTGTGTCGAGCTCATATTCGTGATGTTTGCAGCAAAGGAAACGAGCGGATTAGAGACACCGAAATTCGTGTTTATTGGATTGGTAATAGATACGGTTGGTGCCGTGCATGCCACGTATTGTAGGGCACTTGTTTTAGAATCGGTACCACAAGCATTTGTCGCAGTGATTACAAACGTGTTTAATCCTGGATTTAAGGTAAGTACTGCTGACACTTGTCCATTTGCGAAAGAAACATTGGTGACTGGTGCTCCATTGTGAAGCAAACTGATTCCTTGAGCGCTAGACATGTGTTGTGTCGTTGCTTGGAAGGTGTAGTTCGCACTTGTCACGGTTAAATTGTTTGACGCAGGACTACTAATGGTCACGGATGGAGTTTGACAGTTTAAATAAGTGATGCTGCTGTTCTTCATGTCTGAACCACATGAATTAGAGACACTTAAATGAAAAGTATTCACCCCAGGACTGAGGGTGACATTTGCGGAAAGTTGTCCGTTTGAATAGGAATAATTGCTGATTGCAGTCCCGTTGAGCGTCAGAATAATGCCCTGATTCGAAGGGATATTTTGTATGGAAGCAACAAACGAATAGGCCGCATTCGTCACATTTCCAGCAGGGGAATTCACCGTAATTACTGGAGCAACGCAATTCGAATAGAAGATGGTAACGGTTTTAATGTCTGTTCCACAAGCATTCGTACCTTTCAGTACGATGGTATTTAAGCCATTTTGTAAATTGAAATTGGCACTTACCAGTCCGTTCGAAAAAGAAAAGTTACTGATGGTGTTTCCATTTAGACTGAGTAAAATTCCTTGTGTGGATGAAATCTGTTGCACATTGGCTTGAAAAGCAAAAGAGGCTGAACTTACGGATAATCCGCTGTTTGTTGGATTTACGATGGAAACAATGGGAGCAGTACATGGTGTATAATTCATATCCCAATGATGCTGATCTGTTCCACAGTTGTTCGTCACACTAACAACGAAGGTATTTACACCACTACTCAAGTTGACAGTTGCATTGAAATTCCCGTTATTAAAATTGAAGGGACGTTGGATACCGTTCTGAGTAAATACGATGTTTTGTGCACTGACATTACTGATGTTTGCTGTAATGAGTTGTGTCGCATTTGTGATGACTGTCGAAGGTACACTTGAGGTATTGGTGATTTGTGGCGCCACACAATTATCATAAGTGATATTCACTGTTTCAACATCGAGACCACAGTCATTCGTAGCATTGAAGATGATGGTATTTATTCCAGGGGTCAGATTAAGCGTTGCCGTTACAAGACCGTTTTGCAGATTGAAGGGAGTCGAAGTACCATTGAGTTTCAAACTGATATTCTGAGCACTTGACACATTTGCAATCGTTGCGCTAAATGGATAGGAAGCATTCGTAACCGTTGATCCAGCGGGAATACTTGAATTTAATTGAATGGTTGGAGGCGTACATTGAACGTAATTAACGGTAAATGTCTCCGCGTCGTTTCCACAAGCATTGTTGACAGAAAGCGTTATCGTATTGATTCCATTGCTCAATGCAATAGACGCTTCAACGAATCCATTGTTGAAGGTAAACGGAATTTGCTGACCATTTTTAACCAATTGAATGTTTTGCGATTGCAGAATATTCGTCGCACTTGCTTTGAATAAGAGGGTCGATACGTTGGTCGTTCCACCAGTCGATGTTGGCTGTAGGAGCGTAATCTGTGGTGCACTGCAATTGTTGTACGTTATTGTAAGCGTTTTACTGTCTGTCCCACAAGCGGAAGTGATGGTTTTTACCACAAAGGTATTTGTCCCAGGTAGTAAGGTGGTCACTGCACTGATTTGACCTGCTGTTTGATTAAAAGGAATGGGACTTCCATTTTGAGTAACGCTAATCGTTTGCCCATTCCCTAAATTATTGGTGCTTGCCAAAAGCGTGAAGACTGGAATATTTGTGGATCCGCCATTCGATAACAATGAAAGTACAGGAGTGACACCCGTACAATTGGTGTAATTAAATGAAATTGTTTCGACATCTGAACCACAATTATTTGTGGCGGTAATCGTAATGCTGTTGTTTCCATTTGCCAACGATAAACCAAGATCGATTGCCCCCGTTGTTGCGTTAAAGGTGAAGTTATTTTGCTCGATACCATTCAAAATTACTTTAATGCTTTGTTTTGTGGTGATATTGCTAACCGTTGCATTCAGTCGAAGGGCATTCGTTGTTGTTGTTATCGTTTGATTTTGAATTGGACTTTGTACCGTAATAACTGGAGCAGAACAGTTTTGGTAGTAAATAGAGGTGATTTCTACATCGTTTCCACAGCCATTGATTACTTCCACATTGAAGGAGTTCATTCCAGCGACAAGGGTAATTGGTATTTGCAATTGGCCAGATGCATTCAATGTGGGAACGGAGAGTTGTATTCCATTGTGAAATACTTTGATTGCTGCACTGGACAAGGTTCCGGTGATGTTTGCTGACAAGGTGAAATTTGCCGAACTTGTGGTGGTGCCGGAAGCAGTAGGATTTAACAGTTGAATACTTGCTGGAATGCAATTATCGTAAGTGATGGTTGCTGTATAGGTATTCGATCCACAGTCATTACTAATGGTCAATTGAACAGTATTGACTCCAGGATTTAAAGTAATGATGCGTTGTAATAATCCGTTTGCCGGATTATAAGTGGCACCATTTAGGGCCATGCCATTCATGGTGAGTTTGATGTTATTTGCAGAGACAGTTCCTTGGATGATCGCACTTAAGGTAAAGTCACTGGTTTTTACAGTAATGGAATTCCCATTCGGATTGGTGAAGACAGCTGTCGGTGTCACACAATTCAATAAGGTCACATACACAGTGGCATTTTCACTACCACAATTGTTGCTGGCATTCAGATGAAAAGTGTTTTGTCCATTGTGCAATTGAACCTGCGCATCAATGGTTTGTGTTGAGGCATTGTAGTTGAAAAGCACGGGTTGATTCAAGTCATTCGTCAAAGTAGCCCCTGAAGCTGACAGCAAATTACTGACTTTAAATTCTATGTGATAGGAACTATTGGTAACTGTTTTGTTATTACCTGAAACAAGAGTTAAAATGGGTTTTGGACAGTTATTCGCCGTGGTGTAATTATTGACATTGCTTGAATTATTTTCTGTCGAATGGCTGCTTCCCCTTGCTTTAAAGTGTAATTTCCAATAAACAGATGTGTAATGGTATAAATCATTTTTTAAGCGCGGAGTATTTGAAACGAAGCCATCAAAGGAATCTCCTCTGGTAAAAGTTGTTTTGTGTTCAATGCCGATACTTGCGCGTTTCCCAATTTGGTATCCCAACCCAAATCCTAAACTTGGCATCCATTTAACGTTGTATTTGTTTCCTGTTAGACCGTCCAATCTTGTCTCTGCAATTCCGTCTAAGTTCGATGAAAGTTGATTCGCAATAGGGCCATTTTGGAACATGGAAGCATAATCATAAATCGTGGAAGAATCGATTGTTCTGAATAAATCCCCATAAGTTTGTGTCCAAGTTAATCCAATTCCTCCGAACACGTAAGGGTCAATATTCGTGCGTTCTCGAACTCCATTCATATGCAATACCAACTCTAAGCTCAATCGCTTAACATCCGTTTGGAAATTGTTGACGTAAATTGAGCTACTATCTACGTAGTATGGGGATAAAATTCCACCTGGATAATTTGCGAGTGAAATGGCGCTTGTATCTTGTCCAACCCAAGTTCCTGTTAAGAATCGTGCTCGAAGGTCAAAGCTTATTTTTTTCCCATAGTCATAATTATACGAACGACCTAGAATGAAACCGTAGCCAGAACTGGTGACATTTTTAACATCGGTGGTATTCCATGCCGCACCGACATTCATTCCAAAAAACCATTTAGAACTAATATCGTAGTTGATTCGTTGCGCGTTTAAAAAAGAAATGCTCAGCAAGAAAGCACTCAAAAAGTACCATTTTTTCATAGACTAGATTTTTTTAGGTGTCCTACCTATTTTCATGCCAAATTTCCGAAAAAAAGCACAAGGAAAAAAATAGTGGAGCAGGATCATTCACCGAACCTTGATTCAATGGTAGTAGGAGTACTTCGTAAATCGCAGGATGAGCATAAAGTTGGTGGAGACATCTCGGAGAATGGTGGATCCTAAAAGTTGTGTTTTCGTATCGAAAACTACCTGGAGGTCTTTTTGAAATTGCCCATACCGATAAAAATGTGCTTCCATTAAATTACCGTAGGAATCATAACGGTATTTCCATTCTTCATCTGCCAAGGTTTCCTGTTCATTAAATGATGCTTTCATAGAAAGCAGTCCACGGTCGTCATAGTGGTAAGAAGATCGCTGTTCGATGCCACTCATGTAATAACGCAATTTGCGTTCAATGAGGTATCCATCTTGATTGTATGTCGAAATCTCATCTAAATAAGGTAGGTGATAGTTGTTCAACTTCGTTAGGGTGCGAACATTTCCCTGTTCAGAATACTGCTGGTATTCGGTATTGAGCAGTATGGATTGACTTACTTCATTGGTTCGATAATTGTAAATTTCGCGGTACGTATTCAACTCCCGCAAGTGATGCAATGAATCATAATCAAAGACCATTTTTGTGTAGCCGCCATTTTCGGATTTACGATGTGCAATTAAGGCCCCATCCTCGGAGTAAAAAAATTGATGAAGAACGGTATCTTTTTTTTTGTTGACTGTTCGAATATCCAAGCTCTCGATTAATTGTCCTTGTTCGTCGAAACGGTAACGCACCCAATCTGAACTTTCGCGAATGACATCACCAGGTTTCTTTGTGGAATAGGTTCCTTCAATCGTTTTTATGTGATTGGACTGAATGATGTCCCGATTGAAAAAGGGTTGTTCTGTAAAAGCTTCTCCCTCTTGATTCAACAAAAGTTGGGTAAGTCCTTCGAAAGAAAGAATACTGCAGCAAAGAAATATCAGGATGTGTTTCAAATGGTTTACAAAGTACTAAGCACACTTTTCCAACTCGCTTTTTTAGCAATCAAGGCTTCGATTTCATCCATTGGAATGCGAATTTGTTCCATTGTATCACGGTCACGCACCGTCACAGTTTCATCAGTTAAGGTCTGATGATCAATGGTAATGGAGAACGGTGTCCCAATGGCATCTTGACGTCTATAACGTTTTCCGATGGAATCTTTTTCATCATATTGGATGGAGTATTCGAATTGTAAACTACGCATGATTTCACGAGCTTTCTCCGGAAGTCCATCTTTCTTTACAAGCGGAAGTACGGCTGCCTTATACGGAGCAAGAACCGGAGGGATGCGCAAAACAACTCGGTCTGAGCCATCCTCTAATTTTTCGTTTTGATAGGCTGCACTTAAAACGGATAGGAACATGCGATCTAGTCCAACCGAAGTTTCCACCACATATGGCACGTAGCTTTGATTCAATTCTGGGTCGAAAAACTGTAATTTTTTCCCAGAAAACTGTTCGTGTTGTTTTAAATCGAAGTCAGTTCGCGAGTGAATTCCTTCCAATTCTTTGAATCCCATCGGGAAATTGTATTCAATGTCACATGCGGCATTTGCATAGTGCGCAAGTTTAATGTGATCATGGAAACGGTATAAATTCGCTCCGAGACCAAGGTTTTTATGCCATTTCTCACGTGCATCTTTCCAGTATGCATACCATTTCATTTCTTCACCTGGCCGAACAAAAAACTGCATTTCCATTTGTTCGAATTCGCGCATTCTGAAAATAAATTGACGTGCTACAATTTCGTTACGGAACGCTTTTCCAATTTGAGCAATTCCGAAAGGAATTTTCATGCGTCCAGATTTCTGAACATTCAGAAAGTTTACAAAGATTCCTTGCGCTGTTTCTGGGCGCAGGTATATTGTTGAAGCATCTCCAGCCACAGAACCAAGTTCAGTCGAGAACATTAGGTTAAATTGACGGACTTCTGTCCAATTCTTCGATCCCGAAATCGGACAAACGATTTCCAAGTCGATGATGAGGTTTCGCACAGCTTCGAGGTCACTGTTTTCAAGTGCTTCGCGCATGCGAGACTCAATCGATGCGATTTTCTCGGCATTTCGGAGAACGTTTGGATTGGTTGCTCTAAATTGTGTTTCATCGAAGTCAGCACCAAAGCGATTTTTCCCTTTTTCAACTTCCTTCTCTATTTTTTGGCGGATTTTCTCCATGTGTTCTTCTAGAAGCACATCCGCGCGGTATCTTTTTTTGGAATCTTTGTTGTCAATCAATGGATCATTAAAAGCATCGACGTGACCAGATGCTTTCCAAGTAGTGGGGTGCATGAAAATGGAGGCATCAATGCCTACAATGTTTTCATGCATTTGCACCATGGATTTCCACCAGTAGGTTTTGATGTTGTTTTTCAATTCTGAACCCAATTGTCCATAATCGTACGTTGCTGCTAATCCGTCGTAAATTTCCGATGAGGGAAAAATGAATCCGTATTCTTTCGAATGCGAAATGATGTCCTTTAATTTATCCTGTTGTTGGTCCATGATGCAAAGTTAGCCCTAATTGAGATTTGAGAGACAAATTCTAAAAACAATTTCAACAAGGCATTTTTGATAGGTGCATTTGAATGTTTACTTTTACGTCATGCGATTATACCTTTCGAATTCAGAATTCATCGAAACGACAGAGCCGATTGACATTTCGATGTCCCTTCAAGCAAATGAGCACAATGTGCGCGCTTGGTACGTGGATCCACCACGAATGGAAACCGTTCGTGCCAATGGATTTATCGGGAGTATTTCAGAAGGAGGAAGTGTGAACTTTCGTGATGTGTTTTTCAATCCACATGGACATGGAACACATACTGAATGCTGTGGACATATCACCAATGAGGTGTATTCTGTCAATGAAGTATTGAAGTCCTACTTTTGGAAGGCAAGCTTAATCAGTGTCCAACCAAGGCAATTGGAAAATGGGGATTTTGTGGTGCAAGCGGATCAAATTGCTCCCTTGATGGATGCGGGTTTTAGTGAGGCAGTCATTATTCGCACCTTACCGAATGCTCTTGAAAAGAAGTCAATGAACTATTCCGGAACGAATCCGTGTTATTTCGATGTTGCTATTGTGGATTTATTGAACGAATACGGTGTTAAACATTTTATGGTAGATCAACCCTCGGTCGACCGAGAAGAGGATGGAGGAGCACTCGTTTTTCACCATGCTTTTTGGAACGTTCCTGGAAAGCCTAATTTTGAACGGACCATCACTGAGTTGATTTATGTGGCGGATTTTATTGAAGACGGAAATTACATTTTGGAAATCCAAATGGCGGCTTTTCAGAATGACGCGAGCCCGAGCAGACCTGTTTTGTATCGCATCCAATAAAAAAAGGGCTTTGCAGCCCTTCCTAGTAGTAGACATTAAAGTCTGAGTGGTACGATTTTAAGTAATAAGGACAGGGACTTCTTAAACACATTCCCGAAGGACGTCGACAAAAACTATTAAACTCTTATCAAACTAGAAAAATGAAACTGCCTCTCCAAGCAGCTTGTCAACTTCTGCGTATAAGAAGACTCCTGTTTCTCTCCTTATTTCATTTTAAAAATAGAAAGGAACTTTGGAACAAAACCTAGCAAATGAATATCCTTGCTTTGCAAATGAACATTATGCCACTTTTTATGAATATTCATTTTTCAAGTTCTGAAAAAACGGTGTTAACTGAAATATTGGGGCATAAAAAAAGCAGCTCGTAGGCTGCTCTTTTACTCGTTGATTATGGACTTATTGAATCACCAATTTCTTTGTTGTGGCTTGTCCTTGTATTTTTACTTGATACAGACCTTTGTATAAGGTGTCTGCATTGAAATAAGCAATGGTACTTCCTTGAACAATGCGCTGTGTTTGAATTAATTTTCCGAAGGCATCGTACAATTCAACAGTGACCGATTGATTCTTAAACTCGTTTACTTGTACCATGATGATGTCGTTACTTGGATTTGGATAAACAGACCAATCTGAGTCGCTAAATTCGTTGATTCCAGCACTTGAAGTATAGGTGCTTACAGGTTCTGTAATGGATGTCACTTTTGTTGCCGTTTTTACACCGTAAAATGTGGGACCAACCACATAGGGATATGCGGAATTCCATTGACTATCAACAGTTGCGAAATAGCAATAAATTCCATTTGGATATTCAGGTGTAACACAGAAGCGTCCGTTGTGAATGTCTAAATAATCTGCCTGTCCTGCGTGACTGATAAATTCATAATCCTCACGAAAGTAACCAAGCGGATAGGTTGTACTCACAGCTGGTCCATCTGGCACATCTGTTCCGTCAGCCCAGACCGTTCGAGTACTGATGTTTCTCAATTGATAAGAGGATTTCATACGCGAAATTCCACCCGTGCCATCTGCATTCTTGAATCCATATGCGCCATAAATCGGGAAACCATCGTAGGCATAACCAATAAGCGGAGAATGAACCATGGAATCAATGACATAAAGCCCGTCTGCATCGTAGAGATCACAGACATTTGAAATCACTGTCAAATCTAATTTAAAGGCACTTGGATTTTGATGGTGGTGATAATTCCCCATGGCCGGATGACCTTTCGAGCAATCGAATCCTGGTCGTTCTGCTGGAATTGCATCTCTGTTCCAGGACATCACTGCTATTGGTCCGCCCGGACACGGAGGATTTCCTGGTCCACCGCACAGGGCATTCGCACTTGTATTCCAAGCAACGCCATCTCGGTAGTCAAACAAGGCCACTCCATTCACGAAAATACCAATGTTTCCACCTGTTGTTGCGGTAAAGGTTCCTGTGTTTTGAGCCGGACTTAAAGGGATTTTGAATATGGCGTTTTGATTGGTTGCCAAGGATGGATTCCCATCCATAAAAGGTCCTGTAATGTAAGATGGTACTCCCGTTGTTGTCACATAAACCCAGTTGCTTGAATATTGTACACTTTGCACGTTCGCTAAAGTGGTTTCGTTTATTGGTGTGGAATTTCCCTGGACATAATGTCTTCCCGTAATGCCAGTAGAATTGATTAACCAATGTTCAATGGCAGGATTTAACTGTGCTACCGCTTGATTTCCGATGCACAGTATAAGGATACAACGCAGAATTTTTTTCATGGATATTTTTTTTAAAGTTAGATGTTATTTGTTTTCAAAACTTGCATTTCGTTCATTTTGAGGATACTTGAAAAGTGGATTGAATAAAAAGGTAGGATCACTCAGTGTCTTTAAAAAGGCGATGAGGTCTTTTTGTTCATGGTCGGAAAGGGTTCGATTGAGTTTTTTCAATTCGGCACTTTTGGGTATGTTGCTGACGTGAAGTTGGCTATAATGGGCAAGTACATCCTTTAATTGTTTGAAACGTCCATCATGCATGTAGGGAAAACTAAATTCTATATTTCTGAGGGTTGGAATTTTAAAAAGTAAAGAGTCTTCAGAACGATTGGTGATCTCCATGCGGCCATAATCATTCAATTTTGGATTGATGGGAAGTCCATTAGACTTAAATTCATGTTTGGTGAACAAAGGTTCTTGGTGACAGGAAGCGCAATATTTTTTAAACAAGGAGTAGCCCGCGCTTTCCTGTTCAGTGAATTTGGCGTGGTGATTTTTCACATGGTCGTATTTTGATGCTGCGGAAACCAATCCAATAGTGAAATTCGAAAGTGCTTTCAGTAGTAAATCCGTAGTTATTGTGCTTTCTCCGAATGCTTGGTAAAATCGTTTTCGATAAAAAGTCGAGTTGTTTAAGCGTCTGAGAACCTCATGGAGTGTATTGTCCATTTCCTTGGCATGCGTCAATGGATTGATCGCTTGCTTGTTTAGAGAACTGACACCGCCATCCCAATGAAAGGAATTTTGCCAAGCTAAGTTGATGAGAACAGGTGAATTTCGCGTCCCAATTTTACCATCGATTCCATGGCTCAAGGCGTGATCAATGTGCGTAAATCCCGAATATTGTAAATGGCAATTGGCACAGGAAATCGTACTGTCACGCGATAAGTCCGGGTCATAAAACAAGCTTCGACCTAATTCAAATTTATCCAAACTGATTGGATTAGCTTCAAAATCATAGCTAGGCAAAGGCCAGTGTTTTGGAACATAAAAGGGATGTTCATTTCGGGTAGCACTGAAAATGAATACCAGTGTAAGCAACATACCAAATATGCGGAGAAGGAGTTTCATTTCGTAAAAAACTGGCGGGCAATAATTTGGCAGTAACTTTTCGCTAAAGCGCCTGGAATCATGATGCGTTGCGTTGTTTTCAAAGGTTCCGTCTGTTCAAAAAAGGCTTGTAAATCTAGAATGAGCCGATCTCCTTGTATGACTAAGGAAATTGGGACGATCGTTTTATTTGGTTGGTGATAGCCTCCCAAATGGAATTCAAAAGATTGATCATCCATTGGAAGTATGCTTGCATTACCAACACATTTAAATTGGATGTACCCTGAATTCCAAGCCCAATACATTCCTTTCAGTGGATCTAAATCGCCTTCAACAGATGCTGAAACGTGATAGGAGGAATCGAGTCCGAATTGAAAGGTTAAGCTATCGTAGCCATCAATGGGAAAATCAGGAAAAAGCAATAAAGACTTTTCATCAGCGGCATCTACGAGGTGCGCGCCTAAGACGATTTGTTTACGGTTAGATTTTATGAATTGAAAATCGGAAAGGTACATTTTCAGTTCGTCGAAGGAAATGGAATCATTTCCCAATGGATAGGATTTGTTTAGCGAAATGATTTCTTTGCCCCATTGAAATTGCAGGTGCAATTGTCCGCTGACTTGTTGTGCGAGTAAAAGAAAAGCCAGAAGAAATTTTCTGAACATCATGGGCGTGGACCTGGACGATCACTGCGTTCAATCATTCGATGAACTACTTCCGCTAATTTTTTTGCTTGTTTTGCCGTGCAATGTGTTTTCACTCGAGTGAAATGCTCAAACGTACATGCATCAATTTTCGATTGAAGGGCGCCAATCTTCTCATAAATTTGCTGATTATGAAGCTTTGATTGGTTATCTAATTTGATTTGAGTGCGCAGTTCTTTTTGCTGCTCCAAATAGTGATTCTTTTCTGCCAGGTGTTGTTTGAATTCAATGTCCACCCATTTCGCTGCTGAGCCTTTCATTTTTAATATGTGGCTTAAACGAGGAGGATGGGGTGGGAATCCAGGTTTTCTGTCTTGCATCAATTGGACCAACATGAGTACATTAACTAAGATAAGAATACTCAATAAAAGGTATAAAAGTCGATTTGTTTTCATCATTCGTTAGATGGAAAGATTAGAGCCAAAATTAGCATATTGTGTTTCAAGAAGTTGTTCTTCCGCCAATTTTTCTTGTTGCGCACTAAAAAAAGCTAGGTTTAACATCACGCAAACGAAGGTTGCAATAATGAATGTTGTTGTTCTTCGTTTTAGTCTTTTAGCCTGTTGTGGAGCTTGCAAGAGTTTTTCGTGCAGTGAAGGTGAAACTTCAATTTGTTCCATTGGAAAGAAATGTTCGTTCGAATTATTCATGTGTTTTTAGATGTTATCCCATTGTAAATCTTGTGGTTAGATCTCATTATTTTTAATGGTTGTGTTTAATTGTTGTTTTAGTTGCTGTTTGGCTCTAAAAATGAGTGACTCGACAGCAGATAAAGAAAGATTCATACTTTCGCTGATTTCCTTGTAACTGAATTCTTCCATGTGATGTAAGGTGTAAGAAATGCGTTGATTTTCGGAAAGTTGTTGGACGGCATTCAAAAAAACATAGGTGCGTTCTTTTTGCATCAGTGCTTGTTCCGGATTTTTGTCAAGATCGATGGTTTGATCTGAAAATGCAATATCAATGCGTTGATGAATGCCAAACCTTTTCTTTCGTTTGGCTTTTCGTATGTATTCGAGGCATTTGTTTAGTGTGATGCGGTGAATCCATGTGGATAATTTTGAATCCCCTTTAAATCTTGAAATGGATTGATAAATGGTTAAAAAAATGTCCTGTGTCGCATCTTCTGCTTCTTCTTTATTCTGAAGAATGTACCAGCACATATTTAGTACTTTTTTCTCATAGGTGAGTACGAGTGCTTCGAATGCCTTAACATCGCCGCGTTGTAACGCCTGTATATCAATTTCTATGGACACTAAATCTTGGATGTCATCTTTCCACTAAACTTGTGCTAAAAGAAAAGTCTACCATTTAACCATTCAGGATCGAGGATGGCTTTTTGTTTTTCGTAGAATCGAATCGCGGGTTCATTCCAAGTCAAGACTTGCCAATCCATGCGCTGTACTTTTCGTTCTTTCGCTGTGCTGACTACTTGATTGAAGAGCAGTTGACCGATGCCATGTTGACGTTCAGTTTCAACGACGTAAAAGTCCTCAAGGTATAAACAGGCTCCTTTCCAAGTGGAGTAGGAGGTATAATACAAGGCAAATCCAACAATTTGATTTTCTTTTTCTGCCACAATGGCCTCACATAGGTTTTTGTCAAATAAATCTGCTTTCAGATTTTCTGGAGTGTTGGTGACTTGTTCCGGCGCTAATTCATATTCCGCTAGTTCTTGTATGAGGGAAAAAATGGCGGAAACATCAGCTTCCTTTGCTGAACGAATATGAACCTTCATTATTTCAGTCCATTAAGGTCGAAACGCAAGGTGATTCCTGTTTTCAAATTTCCTGTAGGATAACTCAAGAATACTTTCGGCGTGTTAATGAATTGTTCGTAATAGAAGATGGCACTTAAGTGATCCGATAATTTGTAATTGGCATCCAATTTAAAGCTAACTGTCGTTTGTCCTGCCGTTGCTTGATTTGTGTTCTCTACCACTTTGCGAATTACGGTAGAATTGTCGCGGAAGGAGAAATTGATGTTAATCAATAAATCACTTGGTTTCAAGGTTCGAACCGGCAATTTCAATTTCGGTACGTTGATGACTGTTCCAACAACAATCTCTTTGCCCAATACTTCGGTTACTTGGTTGTTGTTCAATGATAGCGTTGTTTGACGGTCCTTTTTGTACTCGAAATTCGTTGTGATGTTTTTTCCTAAGATGTTCCAAGTTGCCAACATTCCAATCAATGGTGAAAAACGTTCAGAAATCGTAATGTTTTGAATTTGCATTGGGGCAATGTAGTTGTTATTGATGTCTTGTGCGGTAGCATGTCCATTTGCATCTAAGGTTGCATTTAAGTTCGTTTGCATTCCATTGACGCTTACTGAGGACGAATATCCATGGTTCAATTTGAAGGATTTAACAACATCTTTCGCAAAAGCAAATTTCGAAAGTCCGTTATAGTTTATGGTCCAGTTTGGCAATGGAACATTGGACAAAGGATGAATTGATTTTGCATCGATGCTCGAATTCGTATAAGCTGTTAAAAAAGCGCCCATGACAACCTCTTGCTGCGAACCTGAATAGCCGGAATAGTATCCGCTTGGCAATAATGAGGAATTCGGATTTTGTGCACCCAACAACTGTGAAACTTGTGTTCGGTTGTTCAACATCGTTGTAAAGACAGTAGAAGAGAAATCTTTTCCTTCTTTGATGAAGGCAGATCCCCAAGTAACGGTTGAGTAGGTGAGGGTACTCGATTCGAATTTACTTTGACTTTCAAAGGCACTTGTCGTGGAATTCCAACGGTAAAATTCTCCAGAATTCGTACTATAATTACGGTTCAAGTTTAAGTTAATGTTCAAGTCCTTTATCGGTTCAAGTGTTGCCTTTAATTGAAGATTTGCTGTATGCGTTGTGGTGAATTGCTTGTTCAAGTTCTCATTTTGAACCAGCCAATTTTGGTCACGTGCCATAGTACTTACATTGTACCCATTGCTGCGGCCTAATAAGTCATAACCTTGTTTTCCGAATACAAATCCAGCCATTCCTAAAGAATTCCCATTCATTCCAAGAATGCTAGATTCCTGATTGTATCCAGGTAACATGGTTCCGTCGGTCAACGCATAAGTTCCTGATACATTACGAACACTCATGATTAGTCGTGCTGCAAACCCACCAATTGGATTCACTTTTTCTTTTTCCTTTTCTTTGATGGCTTGCTCACGCAGTTGTTTGCGATCAAAGCGTTTTTTCTGACGTTCGTACTGTTTCAATTCTTTCGCCGTCATTTCTTCAATCGGTTTCTCTGGCTTGAACTCCGGTAATTTCGCAGGACCTGGTTTTGGTTTCGCTCCGGTTCCACCATCTCCGCCGTCGTTGCCCAACTTGGAATTCACATTTCCTTTCATTCCTTTTCCATCCGATAATACCCGTTTGAAATAAGGAACTTTGTTATACAATGTCACCAAGTTTCCTTGTAAAGTCATGTTAATCGAACGGTTATTTTGAACCGTATTTCCGAAGGCTGTTTGTCCTAGTGGCGCTCGTTGCCAGTTATATGTTCCCGCATATTTCGCATTTGCTGTAAGCCAACTGGTTAGTGGGAATTTATCTAACGGAACATTGTAACTAATGCTGTAGTTATGTGTGTAATCCATCGTTCTTCCGAAGGTTGACATTTGCGAACGAATCGTATCCAAAAACTCATGGTATCCTTCCGGATTAGTGACGCGATCGACTCCATGATTCCCTTCGACAAATATGGATTTGTTTGTTGCGCTAAATGTCGTTTTCAAGTTCTTTGTTAAATCGTAGCCAATTTGATAGTTTCGGTTCCAATCAAAGCGTTTCAGGTAAATCGGGTCAAATTGGAAAGTAGGTACGATAATGTTTCTGACTTGACGTTCGTTGTAGATGCGTGAGTAGTCGTTGGTAAACGTAATGTTTTTAGGAAGTAAGAAGAAATTGAAATCTTTGATCCATTTTAACCAAGGGGATTTTTGAACAGGCTCCCATTTCTTGAATGGTTCAATTGCTTTTCCAGCAAAAGTGTAATTGTAGTTTAATGACCCTGTCCATGTTTTCGTGCGATCACCGGCAATGTTGAAATCGCGTTTGATGTTTTCTGCAAAGGCATAAGTTGCCGACCAATTGGATATGCTCCAGAATTCTGGTTTTGTTCCAGCTTTTGCTTCTTTTCGAACATTGGTGAAGTTGTATGAACGACGTTCTGTGAAATCTTGACCAAGTTTAGCACGCTCTTTACGTGTGGCATTGTCATAACTCGATAGCTTGATGTCGGGATTAAATGGATCGTATTCCGGATTTATGACACCCAAAGAATAGCCATAGAAAAACGGCAAGGAAACACGTGCTTGTTTACCAAAAAATTGACCCAATTGAACTGTGGTGTTCATGTCAAATCCAATTTTTTGATTTCGCTGACGGTCTTGAACGCGACTATCGACACTTCCCCAGTTAATCCCTGAGTAATTTCCAGATGCAGAAATGTTCGCAAAATCAGCTAATTGCACTTGCATTTGTCCAACTGCGGCATCCCCACCATCGCTCACGAAATCTGTTAATCGAAGCTCATTCACCCATACATTGACACATTCTGCATCACCTGCATCAGGTTGCCAAATGTTATCAGGATCCGTTTTTAGTGGATTTCGCACACCAATCATAATGGTTCGCATGCCTTGTAAGTTCGGACTTCCTTTGACTTTCAGTTTTCGTTGTGGATTTTGAGGATCGACAATTTCATATTCATTCACATAGGAAACTCCTGGTGCGCCTTGTTCTACTTTTTTATTACGCTCTGTTTTCAGGTTAAGTAAATCATCAAAAACGATTTCAATGTTATTTAATTCAGGCCAAATTGTTTCAGGATTGGTTGCTCCCCAATCCGTTACTTTCAATGGCAATTCATACTCGTAATAATTTTCCACGTAATCTGTTCCTAAACGCACAAAAACGGAAAGCTCATTGTCCTTTAATTGGTTTTGTACAACCGATTCTGCATGGACAAACATTTTCATTTTTTTGTAGGTACGAACATCGAATTGTACGTTTCGGTATGCCGCGCGTGCGTCGCCATCTTGTAAGTTACACACTTCTAGTACCAAAGACTGTTCGTTCATTTGTCGCTGGTACACTTGAGATGGGTCGATTTCACGTGTAATTCCTGGTGGAATCACATAATTGATGGGTTGACGTTGTCCATTTTCTTCAATGTTCAAAGCCGCAATATTAAAGGTAGTCAAGTTCGGATCAGTTTGAACACTCAATCCTGGTTGTGTTAAATCTTGGGTGTATCTTCTCCATTCTCCGCGGATTAATTCCAAGCGCGCAAAGCGTAAAACCACTTCTTCATCAAAGTTTTTCAAATACATGCGCATGAAGCGAATAGAACGGAAATCCTGAATACCGTTTACGCGTTTTTCGAACGATTTAACAGGGACTTTAAATTGATACCATGTTTCCGTTTTCGTTCCGTTTTGATACACTTGTTTGTTCGTGATGAAATTATTTCCAACTTGTTGTAGGTCGTTAGGACGCATACTCACACGATATTGGAAATAGCTTTCACTTTCAGCTAAGTTGTTATCTTGGTTGATGTCTTCGTTGTCGGGCTGATTACTCGCTTGCGTTGGATATCCGGCCGCATTGGCGGTGTCAGACATGCTTGTTGTTGGCGAGTTACCTTCCATGCCATTGTAACGCTTGTATCTTTTCAGGATATTTAATTGCTGGCTGTCGTAATTATCATCCAAGTAATACGTGTAATCGTCATTGGAAGGATCCGCAATCATGCGTGCTTTTGTTGCTGCATTGAGAGTTGGATTGTTTTGAACCCAATTCACATAGGCTTGATGGGCTGTCAACTCTTGATCATCTTTCCATCCGTCAATCCCAACGTCTTGATTTTGGCGAGCAGCAGGATCATTATTGAAGGCATTCACAACAATTTGCTGCGTTGAAATTCTGGACCATTGTGTCGTGTCCATGTTGTCACTGATCGGTACATCATTGGTAGCAGGCAAGCCATTCTCAAAACTTTTACGCGAATCTGGCAGAACATCTTCGGAGATATTTCCGAGGTTGAAGTATAAGTCACCACCTGTATGAAAGGTGTTTGGATGTTCGTTTTCAGCATCTTCGTTGAATGGATCCAACACCCAAAACTGAATGAACTCGATGTTCGCCACCTCAAAGTCGTTGGTCGTTAAGCCACGCATGATACCACCCCAACGATTCTCTGGATTGGTAAAGTATCCAAGGGAGTCGACCGTATTCGTTGTATCGTAATTGTACATGCCGCGTTCCGAAGGATAATATGCCAACTCGAGAATGGGAATGTTTTGAATGGAACCGTACTGTTGTTGTAAGTTCGGGAAGATGTCCACCTGATTCACCAAACGCATACGGCTATCGGTTAGCATAGCAGGATTTTGTTTGATGTGCTGTGGCGTCAAGGAATTACTTTGGTAGAAAACGGGATCAATGGTGTACCAAACCGCTTTCGCTCGTTTAAATCCAGCCGATAGATTCTTGGAGCTCGCTTCTGGGAATAAATCTGGTTGTCCTTGTGGAATTGAAGCCATTTTCCAAGCTGAGAATTGTCGTAGATCGATGGCACTTTGACTGGCTTCAAAGTCATCCACGTAGGATGTCCCTGACTTGTTGATGGCTTTTGGCTGACCTGGAATCAAATGCGCATATTCACCTGTCATGGACAAAGTTGACATTTGGTTAGTAGAAATCACAGGGAGTAAGTCTACCAACTTCGTCAACAATGGAACATTCGTTCTAAACGAGAAGTCAGTTCCTAAAATGGTATTTTTGAAAGGTTCATTTCCAAAATCGACCTTTTGAGTCACTGGTCGTTCCATCATGCGGATCGCGGTTGCTCCAATTTTGAAGTTTTCGTTCAAACGGTATTGGTAATGTCCTCCCATCATAGAACGCGCTTGGAATCCAAAAACGGAGTTGCTTTCAATCGTGATTTTAATAGGAGTATTTGACTCTAAGATTCCAGTGTTTAAGATTTTTACGCGGCTGAAGGCATAGTCTACTGTATAGTCTGTTCCTTCAATCAAGCGAATTCCTCCAGCGGTAACAACAACAGCTCCTTGAGGAATATTCATCACATTTAATGGGATTTCAGAACTAATGGAAGATTGAAATTCTCCTTTGAAAACAAAACGATTTTTACTTGGGATTTGCTGTGCAGCGGTTTTTGTAGAATCGTAAAGTTCAGTATACGCAATTTTGTTAACGTTTACTTGAGGCACACCGGCATCCTCCAATTTTTTAGCAAGGGTTTTACCGAAAGGCTCAATGGTACTAAAGAAAATGCGTCCATTTTTCTTGTTAATCGTTCCGCCATTGTCAATTTTGTTTCCAACAACGTTAAACGGTGCAAAATCGAAAACACCATCCGAGAATGGTTGGTTGTTTTGGTTGATTTTATCCATGTCCAAGAGAGTGACAATTTGCTTTTTGTCAACCCCTGCGAAGGGCATAAATGGTTGTAGGACGGACGTTTCTTGATTGTTGTAGTACACATCGATTTTGAAGCCTAGTTGGTCCACTTGATAGGCACCGATGGAGTAAACATTTTTCATCATCAAATCCCAAATTTTATTTTTCGGATTCGTGATGGTTGGCTTAATTAATTTCAAGATCAAGGCTTGCTGTCCACTTGCTCCATCCGTCGAGAATTCACCCACTTGATAGGTTTGACCACGGTAAGTGTATTCATAAGCAACGGCTAAGACCTCGTCGTTATTCAACGCATTGTTCAAGGAAATGTATCCCAGTAGTGAATTATAGGTGAATTCTTGCTCTGTCAATTTTCGGGCATTTTCCACTTTTTCAAAGTCCATGGCTTGGCGGAAAGGGCCTGGTGCATTCACCTGTGTAGCGAGTGCAGTGACGGAATTTACAAAACTGCGAATCATCGGTTGATTCGATGCCCACTCATAAAGTCCATTGGCTTGGTTGTCAGGAATATCGTTCACCGAGAAGTTGCCAGGGTTTCCTTGGCAGTTGGCTGGAAGTGCTTCTCCTAAATCAGAGAAGGCAACAATGTTTCTCGTATTTTCGGTATTACTCGTACGGTTGGTTACCCACACTTCAATACGTGTAATGAACATTGTTGAATTGACCATTGGCAAGGTCGACATTGCCGTGTCGTAATGTTGTTGTTGGTATAAGTTTAGGAAATAGTGGCGGTTTGCCTCGTAATTATCGGCGGTGATTTCGAATTTCTGAATTTGAGCTTTTCCGGTCACATTGATTTCGGTTCTCTTCCCTTTGGAGGCAGCGGCAATGAGATCAAAGGTAGATCGTCCAAATTTCAATTGTGTTTTAACACCAAATAAGGTTTGAGAACCTTGGATCAATGAAGTTGGTAATTCCAGGGCGACATTTCCGAGCGCTATTTTCTGAATGATTTCATCTTCCTTCCCTGTATGTTCAATTTTAGAGATGTTCTCAAAATCAAAGTTCGCTGCGGTGTTGTATTTCATGTTCAACTTCATCTTGGTCCCAATTTGACCAGTGATGTCCATGTTGATGTTTTGATTGAAGTCGAAGCGTGTAATGTTCCGTTGCTTCATCGGTAGCAGTGGATTGTCTACCCGAGAGTGATTGACTCCAAGCGATAGCTCCAAATTACCCCCTGGAATGATTTTTATTTCATCGGAACCAAAGATGCTCGTAAAGGCCTTGCTACCGATTTTGATGGGAAGTTCAAAGGCGCGATTTTCGGAAGTTTGTTCTTCAATGATTTCTTGCCAATCCATTTTTTGAGACTTCTTCTCGTTGTAATCGAGGTATTCTTCCAAGCTCATTTTGGATGGATTTCGGTAGTAAAGTCCGTTTTTCCCCAATGTTTCTTTGAAGACATATTGTCCAGTCTCCGGATCAAAAACAATGGTTTGTTGCATCGAAGTGGGATCTCCGAGGTCGAAACTTTGCGGTAAATTTTGATATGGATTCAGCGGATTAAAAATAGGAAAGGGTAAGTTAATGCCATTTTGAGCACTTGCCTTTTCTGCGTAGAACAGCGCAAAGAAAGCAATCAGCATTGCTTTCATGGAAAGTTTCGTCGTACAGTTTTTCAAGTAGTTAGGCACTAGTCTTTGTTATAAATTCCTTAACGCTTCTTTAATTAGTTCTTCCACGCTTTGATTTCCGGTA
The DNA here is from genome assembly GCA_024643555.1 of Crocinitomicaceae bacterium. Classification (GTDB taxonomy): domain Bacteria; phylum Bacteroidota; class Bacteroidia; order Flavobacteriales_D; family Crocinitomicaceae; genus UBA952. Next base: position 44,310 of record JAHEMQ010000116.1, read on the forward strand.
TCAATTTTATCCAATACCTTTTCAGCGGACTTCTTATCGAATCCGAGGGAAACCAATGCATTTAACGCATCAAATCGATTTCTATTGTTCGAAGTGAAAATATTTTCTGAAGAAAGTTCCATTTTCGAAACCTTCGATTTTAAATCAATAATGACACGCTGAGCTGTTTTTGTTCCAATTCCCTTAATTTTTTGAATCGTTGCTACATCCTCCACCAAAATGGCTTGTGCAATTTCATCGGGAACAAGAGAAGACAACATGATCATGGCTGTATTTGGTCCAATTCCAGAGACACTGATGAGGTGGTTGAACATTTCTCGCTCTTCTTTATTCGCAAATCCATAAAGAATATGAGCATCCTCGCGAACAATAAGTTTGGTAAAAACTTGAACGGCCTCCTCACTTCCCAATTGTGAATAGGTATTCAATGAAATTTTCACTTCATATCCGACACCTCCACACTCAATGAGGAGATCTGTTGGATTTTTTTCAATTAACCTACCGTTCAATCTACCGATCATTTCTCATTGTTTTGTGCATCAATTACTGCAATCTTAATCATGTTTGAAATTTCTCTAACGGATGCACCTAATTGCATGACATGAATCGATTTTCTTAGACCGATGAGGATAGGTCCAATGGCGTCAACTTCATTCATTTGTTGCAATAACTTATAGGCGATGTTTCCAGCAGATAGATTCGGGAAAATCAAGGTATTTACTTCCTTGTTGGCCAAAGTAGAAAAAGGGAATTTTTCATTCATCAATTCACCATTCAAGGCAAAATTCGCTTGCATTTCACCGTCCACCACTAAGTTGGGATGTGATTCGTGCAGAATTTCTACTGCTTTCGCCATTTTTTCCGGATCTGGTCCTGGAGAAGAGCCAAAATTCGAATAACTTAAAAGAGCAACACGTGGAGTCATTTTCAAACGACGAATCATTTTCGCCACATTGACCGTAATTTCGGCAATTTGCTCTGCAGTTGGATTTAAGTTGACAGTGGTATCGGCCAAGAATAATGGACCTCTTTTCGTGTTCAAAATGTACATGCCGGCTACGACATTGACATCTTTTTGCATACCAATGGTACGAATAGCAGGACGAACAGAGGAACGGTAGCTTCGAGTTACCCCGGTAATCATGGCATCCGCATCGCCACGGTCCACCATCATGGCACCAAAATAATTACGTTCACGCATCAAGGAAATGGATTCAAATTCCGTCATTCCTTTACGTTTGCGTTTCTCGAAGAACTCAGACCCGTAAGTGATTCTGCGTTTTTCTTCTTCATCCGATTTACAGTCGATGATTTCCACTTCCGGTAATTCAATACCGTATTCGGCCATCAAATCTTGAATTTTTTGTTTGCGTCCAAGTAAAATTGGGAATGCAACTCCTTCTTCATACGCCTGTTGAGCAGCCTTCAGAATTTTAATGTTGTCACCTTCCGGGAAAACAACCGTTTTTGGATTTCCCTGCGCTTTCGTTGTAATGTTTCGAAGCAACTTGTTATCCAAGCCCAAACGACTCTTCAACTGATTTTCGTAGTCTTCCCAATTCTCTATTGGAAATTGAGCAACTCCTGAATCCATGGCTGCGCGAGCAACGGCCGGCGCCACATAATAAATCAATCGTGGATCTAAGGGTTTCGGAATGATTTGTTCGCGTCCAAAAGAAATGTTTTTACCGCCATAGGCCTCAATGACTTCTTCGGGAATACTTTCCTTGGCAAGAGCAGCAATTGCTTTCACAGCGGCTAGTTTCATTTCTTCGTTGATGCTTGTCGCACGTACATCCAACGCGCCACGGAAAATGTATGGGAAGCCAAGTACATTGTTTACTTGGTTAGGATGGTCAGAGCGTCCTGTCGCCATGATGATATCTTTGCGCACCGACATGGCTTCTTTGTAAGAAATTTCAGGTTCCGGATTCGCTAAAGCAAATACAATCGGATCTTTCGCCATGCTAGCCACCATTTCTTTGGAGACGAGTCCAGCTTTCGATAAACCCAAAAATACATCTGCATTTTTAAATGCCTGATCAAACGGAATATCTTTCGGATGATTCGCATAAAACGCTTTCATTTCATCCAAATCCGTACGTCCTTTGTGAATCAATCCTTTGGAGTCATACAAATAGAGGTTTTCTAATTGAACACCCAAGGAATGGTATAAACGCGCACATGAAATGGCAGCAGCTCCAGCTCCGGACACCACAATTTTTACTTTGGATATTTTCTTTTTAGCTAATTCCAGGGCATTTAACAAGGCTGCGGAACTAATGATTGCTGTTCCGTGCTGGTCGTCGTGCATGATGGGAATGTCTAATTCCTCTTTCAAGCGACGTTCAATTTCAAACGCTTCTGGAGCTTTGATATCTTCTAAGTTGATTCCTCCAAACGTTGGGGCAATGGCTTTTACGGTTTGGATGAACAAATCTGGGTCTTTCGCATCAATTTCAATGTCAAATACATCGATGTCGGCAAAGATTTTAAAAAGCAATCCTTTTCCTTCCATGACAGGCTTAGAAGCTTCCGGACCTATATCGCCTAAACCAAGAACCGCAGTACCATTGGTAATGACAGCTACTAAATTTGCTTTGCTTGTGTATTTATAAACATCTGCCTTATTTTCGGCGATTTTTAAGCATGGCTCTGCCACGCCCGGAGAGTAGGCGAGTGATAAATCGCGTTGAGATGCATATGGTTTTGTAGGTACTACTTCTATCTTTCCCGGTTTTCCGGAAGAATGGTAATCCAAGGCATCTTGTTTTCTGATTTTCGACATTCCAATATTTTAGGGGAACAAATATACGAAATCGAGTCGAATAAGGGAAACAAAAAATCCTTGCAAGTCAAGGAATGTTCCATGGCTTACAAGGATTTAAATATGCATTCAAAATTAGAGGCCCAATAATACTTCTAACGGATCTTTCGATCCAAAAATCATGCGTTCCGGATGCTCTAGCATTTCTTTAACTTTTACCAAGAATCCAACAGATTCTTTTCCATCGATGATGCGGTGGTCATAGGACAAAGCGACGTACATGATTGGACGAATTTCGACTTTGCCATTAATTGCCACAGGTCGCTCCACAACGTTGTGCATTCCTAGGATTGCAGATTGTGGTGGGTTGATAATCGGCGTGGATAACATGGAACCAAAAACACCTCCATTGGTGATGGTGAATGTTCCTCCAGTCATATCTTCTGGAGTGATTTTCCCATCTCTCGCTTTGATGGCAAGACGTTTGATTTCACGTTCGATTTCCGCTAAGGACATTTGTTCTGCATTTCGAACAACAGGAACCATAAGTCCTTTCGGCGAAGAAACCGCAATACCGATATCCGCATAATCGTGGAAAATCATTTCGTTTTCACTGATTTGTGCATTCACAGCAGGATACAAGTTCAATGCTTCGGTCACTGCTTTGGTGAAGAAGGACATAAATCCTAAATTCACTTCGTGGTGTTTCGCGAAAGCGTCTTTGTATTTTGCACGAAGGTCCATAATTGGTTTCATGTCCACTTCATTGAAAGTCGTTAGCATCGCTGTTTCGTTCTTCACAGAAACCAATCGTTCAGCGATTTTACGACGTAGCATCGACATTTTCTCACGGCTTTGGTTGCGCGATCCGCCCCATGCTTTTGCGGCATCCGTCGAGAATCCGTTTGACATGGCCTCAATCACGTCTTGTTTTGTGATGCGTCCGTCTTTTCCACTCGCTTTTACTTGTTGAGCTGATACATTGTTCTCCTTCATCATTTTGGCTGCGGCAGGTGAAGCCGAGCCTGCTGCATAGGAATCCGTTTTAATGGGATCTGGATTGGGAGCGGGAGCTGCTTTTTCCTCTTTTACCGGTTCCGGCGTAGCTTCTGCCGTTTTTGCTTCTGTAGTTGGAGCTGTACTTCCAGCAGGTCTAGCAGCCGAGGTGTCAATTAAACACACGACTTGACCAACCTTCACCACATCTCCTTCCGCTGCTTTCAGCGTGATAATACCGCTTTCTTCTGCAGGAAGTTCCAATGTGGCTTTATCCGAATCAACCTCAGCAATTGCTTGGTCTTTTTCTACATAATCACCATCGGAAACCAACCATGTTGCAATTTCCACTTCTGATATCGATTCGCCCGGACTTGGGACTTTCATTTCTAAAACAGCCATTTTTTTTCTTTTTAGTTCTAGTATTATTTCGCGTAAGCAAAAATGTCTTTATACAATTTTGCCAATCTAATTTCATGTAATTTTTTGGATCCTTCTGCGGAGGCAGCGCTTGCAGAGCGACAAATACCTTGAATTGGTAAGTGACGCATGCTCATTGCGATGTGTGTCCATGCACCCATATTTGCAGGCTCTTCTTGTGCCCATAAAATGTTTTTCGCCTTGTATTTCTCCAGAATTGCCTCAATTTGTTTTTGTGGCAAAGGATACAATTGCTCAATGCGAACAAAAGCCATGTTTTTCACTCCTAATTCATCCGCTTTTACTTTCATCTCATAGTAGAATTTCCCGCTACAAAGAACAACGGTATCTACTGATTTCACAGTTGCTGTAGGATCATCTAATACTTCTTGGAAGGAACCGCTAGCCATTTCATCCAAGCTAGATGTTGCTGCTGGATAGCGCAATAACATTTTTGGGGAAAATACCACGAGTGGTTTTCTGAAATCGCGTTTTACTTGTCTTCTTAACAAGTGAAAATGGTTTGCTGGAGTTGAGGTATTCACCACCTGCATGTTCAAATCTGCGCATTGCTGAAGAAAACGCTCCATGCGTCCAGATGAATGTTCTGCACCTTGTCCTTCATACCCATGCGGAAGTAACATCACGAGTCCACTTTGCGTAGCCCATTTGTCTTCTCCAGCGGAGATGAATTGATCCACCATGATTTGTGCACCGTTGAAGAAATCTCCAAATTGTGCTTCCCAAATCGTTAGTGAGTTTGGAGTTGCTAATGAATATCCATATTCAAATCCAAGCACGCCGTATTCTGAAAGAAGTGAATTGTAAATCGAGAAATTCGCTTGTTTTTCTGAAAGCAAATTCAAGGTTTCAATTTCTTCTTCGGTATCCTCGGTTTTAACTACGGCATGACGATGTGAGAAGGTGCCGCGTTCCACGTCTTGTCCGGAAATGCGAACGGGGTGTCCTTCAGTCAATAAAGTTGCATACGCCAACATTTCAGCGGAGCCCCAATCTAATTTATCTTCTTTGATGGCTGTCAAACGATCCTCAAAAATTTTGGCAATTTTCCGGAAGTACTTTTTACCTTCTGGCAAGGTGGAAAGTTTGATGCCAAGTTCCAATAACTTTTTCTTGTCTAGTCCGGTTTTTGGAGAAGATTCAAAATCTTTTTCCGTTCCATGACGGAATTTATCCCAGGTTAAACTCAAGAAATCATAAACGAGTGCCTTTTCATTTTTTCGGGATGCGGTGAACTCATCTTCCAAAAATTGTTGGTATTCCTCTTCGATGCTTTTCGCTTCGTCCTTGGATAAGATAGCCTCGCGCTCCAATTGCTCGAGGTAAATATCTTTTGGATTGGGATGTTTTGCGATGATGTTGTATAATTTCGGCTGGGTGAATTTCGGCTCATCCCCTTCATTGTGACCATATTTACGGTAGCACAATAAATCGATGAAGATGTCGCGGTTGAATTGTTGTCTATACTCCATGGCGATTTCAATCGTCTGAACAACCGCTTCAATGTCGTCCCCATTCACATGGAATACTGGACATAAAGTTGTTTTCGCGACATCGGTACAGTAGGTAGATGAACGCGCATCCAAATAGTTGGTGGTAAATCCAACTTGATTATTTACCACAATATGAATCGTTCCACCAGCTCTGTATCCATCGAGTTGAGCCATTTGAATCGTTTCATAGACAATTCCTTGTCCAGCAACGGCTGCATCACCATGAATTAACACCGGACACACTTTGCTTTCATCGTGAAAAACCTGATCAATTTTTGCACGGGATATTCCTTCCACAACGGTATTTACCGCTTCGAGGTGAGATGGATTTGGCGCGAGTGTTAAGCCAATTTCTTTATCTCCATTAATTTTTACGTGAGAAGTAAATCCTTGGTGGTATTTCACATCCCCGTCGAAGTATCCTTCAAAGTCAAACTGTTTTCCTTCAAATTCAGAGAAGATGTCACGTGGACGCTTTTCGAAAATATTAGTCAGGGTGTTGAGGCGTCCACGGTGTGCCATTCCCATCACAAAATATTCCACTCCAAGGCTTGAACCTTTTTGAACAAGTGTGTCTAATGCAGGAATGAGGGCTTCACCACCTTCAATGGAGAATCGTTTTTGTCCAACGAATTTTTTACCTAGAAAGGCTTCAAATCCAGATGCTTGATTCAATTTTTTAAAAATTTGAATCTTGCGGTTTTTATCAAAGCTTGGGCGATTATTTAATTCAATTTTATTTCGGAACCAATCGATGCGGTCTGGATCACGCATGTAGATGTATTCGATTCCAATGGATTGACAGTACGTCAATTCTAAGTGAGCAATGATGTCACTCAGTTTTGCTGCTCCAATCCCAATCTCTTCTCCCGCTTGAAATACTTCATTCAAATCGGCATCGCTCAATCCGAAATTAGAAATCTCTAGGGTTGGCGTGTATTTTCTGCGCTCGCGAACAGGATTCGTTTTGGTGAACAAGTGTCCACGTGTGCGATACCCATTAATGAGGTTTAACACTTTGAATTCTTTTAAGTAATTCTCTGGAATAACTCCTGTTTCGTCGTAGTTCGTTCGTGCGAAATCAAATCCTTCAAAGAATTTGCTCCAACTTACATCTACACTTTCTGGGTTCTGACGGTATTGTTCGTACAAATAGTCGATGGCGTTTACATCGGCATTCCCCACATATGATATTTTGTCCATGCGCTTCAATCCTTTTTTTGCATGACAAAGTTAGGTATTTGGTCCGCAAATGAAGGAAATGTTAAGAATAGATTAACACTAAAAATCAGCAGTTATGCGCTGTTTTAGTTTCGAACAGAGCAAGACAATTGAAATCGATTAATGCCTCTGAAACGTAGTGCAGGGAAGAGAAAAACGACTTTTTAAATTCAAAAAATGAATGTTGCAAATCTTTTCATCTGCAATTGTGCGGTTGATCCTGGGTTTAACTACGCAAAAAAAATGCGGATAAAATAAGAATTTCTACTTTGTGATCCCCACATGAGTTTGGGGGAACAAAAAAGGCTCCCACTTTTGGGAGCCTTTTCAAATCGTTTTTAGCGTTTGCTTATTTTTTCACAAAACGTTTTGTCACGGCGAATTCATCCGAAACAATTCTAATTTGATACATGCCTTGTGCCAAAGATGCGGTGTTCATTTTCATGACCACACCTTGACTAGCTGGAACTACCTGAAGTACTTTACCGCTAAGGTCTAATATTTCAATGGTATTTACTTTTGCGTCCGTGTTTTTCAAGTCCACAAACAATTCGTTTTCTGTTGGATTCGGATAAACGCTAACAGTTTCAAGTGGATTTTCCAACATTCCATTTGTGGCTGTGATGTTGATGGTGTAATCTTCCACTTCCCCAAAAGTACTTTGTCCACAAGGATCAATGGCACCGTCAACCGAATAAGAAACGCGTACACGCATTCTCACGTTTCCAACCGTTGCAGAAGTTGGTACAGTAAAATTAAATACGTTAGACCAACCTGCAGCAACAAGCACATAAGCCACTTGTTCCCCTGGATCACTAAAGCTATTGTTGTTGTTAAAGTCGATCCAAGCAGCCACTTCATCATCGGTGTACGCTTGTGCCGTTTGACCAATGATTCCTGGTAAAATCGTCATGCTGTAAGAAGCACCTTTTGCCAAGGAAGTAGAGATGTTCGTGTAATCTCCGTATCCACCCGTAGAACATGTCGTTGTGTTGTTGATGGTATTCAAAGTTACGGTGTTGATGTACTCATCACATGTGGCAGAAGAACCGGCACAAGGACCTGTCAATGCTGCAACGATGATGTAATTCGTTTTTACTTCACTATCTGAACCTTGTGCATTTGTAGCAGTTAAAGTAACTGTATATTGCCCGATTGTATTAAATGTAATTTGTGGATTTTGACTCGTTGCACTTGTTCCACCTGCATACGCCCAGCCAGTTGCTGGCGCAACAGTCCAAGCCCATGATGTAGGAACTCCCGTAGTAAGATCCGTGAAGGAAACCGTCGTCCCTGGAGAAACATTCGTTTGATTCGCCACAAAGTTTGCCACTGGCGCAGTTGGAACTACAGCTGTACATGGATCAGAGGATCCTGCTAATTGAAGCACACCTGAATTCGTTGGGTCTAACCACGGTTTTAGTTGAACATTGGTTGCTGTTCCGTTGCTTGTCCAGTGGAAAGCTACTTTGCCATAAGAATCCGGAGCGGTCTGCGAAGTACAATACGAACCTCCACCGGTCAAGGTTCCGATCACGTAGCCTTGCGAACTGTTAAACAAAGGAGACCCGGAAGAACCACCTTCAGTAACACCATAGCCATTTGAATTCGAAGTCCAAGTAATTCTCCAATGAGAACCCGTTGCTGTTCCCCATTGTGTGCTAACAGTTGTTCCGGAGAAAGTTGATATTTTCTTGATATCCCCAGCTGGATGGTGAATACCGACACCACCTGTTGTAGCTGCTGGATTGGCATTCCATCCATTCCAGTATGCGTTGAAAGCTGTGGATTTTAATTGCGTAATCACTGTTGCCTCATTTGAAGCGGTACCCATTTTCACTAATAAGAAATCGGATCCAGAAGTTCCACCGCCATCGTTCGCGTCAGCAATGCGCAAACATCCAGTGATGAAATGACTAGCCAAAGTTCCAACTGTTGTTGGATTCGTACATGATGGCGCTTCGTATCCGAAATAGAATTTCCATTGTGTCATGTTCGCAGCTGTTGCGCTCACACCACAATGTAATGCCGTTAAAAAATAAGGTTTACAATCTGCGGCGGTGTTGTTGATTAATGTTCCAGAACACCATCCCGCTTGGGCGCCTTCTACTACATAAAGTCTGGCAACTCCGCGTTTTTGGTTTTGCCAAGTATCACCAACAGGTGAACAATTTACGTTCACTTCACACGAAGCTGATTCATTGATTTTTTGAGCACTTGGATTGCCTGTAGAACGGTAGTTGTACATGATACGGTCGATGTAAATTTCAGACGGCGTCGTGTATGTTGGTTCTGTTAAGGTCAACATTAATTTATCTCCGAAACACAAAGCTGCGTTTTGACGAAAATGATCTTGTACGTCAGCAGCTGTCATGATTGGATGTACGTCTTGTCCTTTCATGTTTTGAATGCGCAAGGTAGAAGAACCATACAATTTAAAAGTTTCAAATAGGAAACTGATGGCTTCTGCATTCGGCGCATGAACGATTAATTGCCATTGACGATCTCCATTCGAAAGAGTGGTCCAACGTCCGCTATTCTCTGTTGTCACATTGATTAAACGAGCAACTGCAATGCGGTAAAGTAATCCTTGTTTGTCTCTTAAGGCATCTTCTTCCGCGAGTTGAGCGCGATCTGGTGCTTCCACTGCTTGAACAGGGACATTTTTGGAGATTTCAAATTTGTTTATCGCTGACAAGTCGGATTGTCCGAACACATTCGAACTCAACATAAACGCCAACAATAACGCAGATAGTACTAATTTTTTCATGGTTTAATAGTTTGTTGTAATTTCACCTCAAAAATAGAACTTTTTCTTAATTTTCAAAGGTATGTTGCGTGTTTGTTTAGTAGAGGATGAACAAAGTTTAATTGAATTAATCACCCTGAATTTGGAAATGGAGGGGTATCATGTTCAATGTTTTTCGGATGGACAGACTGCGATGAAAGTTTTTGAAAATCCATTTCATTTTGATTTGATTATTCTCGATGTCATGTTGCCACATGTCAATGGATTCGACCTATGCCGTGAAATACGAAAACACGATTCAACACCCATATTATTTTTATCTGCGAAAGGGACTACTGCGGATCGCGTAGCAGGATTAAAATTAGGCGCGAATGATTACTTGGCGAAACCTTTTGATTTAGAGGAATTGTTGTTGAAAATTCAAATTTTAACGCAAGGATTAATTAGTACGGAACTTCAGAAATCAATGAATATTGGAAAGCTGACGGTTGATTTTACCACCTTTAATGTTACAAATGATAAAGGTCAAAAGATCCATGAGTTCTCCAAACGTGAAATTCAATTGTTGGAATTGTTTCATGAAAAAGAAGGAAAAGTAGTTTCTCGTGATGAAATTTTAGACCGTGTTTGGGGTGCAGATCAATTTCCGACTTCGCGCACCATTGACAATTACATTTTAGCATTCCGAAAGTTATTTGAAGTCGATGCGAAACATCCAAAACACTTTTTCTCAATCCGAGGTGTTGGATATAAGTTTCTTTCTTAGTGTTCTATTTCTCCTAATTCCTTGGGGTCGTGTTTGTGTTTGAACAACAGCGCAAAAAGTACTGCCACGACCAAGCAATATCCAGCAAACGTAATCCAAGTGAAATGCCAATTGGTGGAACCATCTGCATTTTTGAAGTATTGGTCAATGACCCAGCTACTGATTATTGTTCCGAAATAAGCACCAAAGCCATTCGTCATCATGATAAATAGTCCTTGTGCACTTGACCGCATGCTGGCGTCTGTTGTTGTTTCGATGTACATCGACCCGGAGATCAGGAAGAAATCAAAGGCCATTCCGTAAACGATACACGATAATACAATGAAAACGCTGCCCATTGGTACCATTCCAAAGGCAAAGAATCCGTAACGTAAAACCCAAGCGAAAAGTGCAAATAACATGACGTTTTTCATTCCAAAACGCTTCAAGAAAAAAGGAATGGTGAGGATGAATACGGTTTCGGAAACTTGAGAAATAGAGTAAATGATCGTTGAATACTTCTCGACAACCGATCCTTTTTCGAATCCACTCAGGAAGGCATCTCCGTACATATTTGACAATTGTAATGCGGCCCCTAGAAGCATGGAGAATAAGAAAAACAAGGTCATTTGGTACGATCCAAACAAGCGAAAAGCGTCTAGTCCAAGTTGGGAAATCAAGGATTTTTTCTCATCGTTTTTTCCTTGTGGCGCACAAGCGGGAAGGGTAAATGCAAAAAGTCCTAGAAAAATGGCGATTGTTCCCGCAATGACAAATTGCATCGCATTGTCTTTGCTTCCAGTTAAATTCGTGATCCACATGGCAGCAATAAATCCAATGGTACCCCAAACACGAATGGAAGGAAAATCCTTAACCACGTTTCCATTATACATGTTCAAGATGCGGTAGGAAACCGAATTGGAGAGTGAAATGCTGGGCATGTAACAAATCATTCCGGCAAAAATGACCCAATACAACACATCGTATTCAGGCATGTTTGAAAAAAATGGTACGTGTTCTTGTACAAATTGGAGGTTGGGAATCAGTAGTAAAATACTACCGTAACAGATGTGCAACAATCCATACAGTCGTTCGGCACGCATCCATTTATCGGCAATGATACCAATGATGGACGGCATTAAAATGGAGGATAATGCCAACGTTGAAAAAATGGCTCCAAATTGGCCAAATGTCCAACCTTTACCAACGGTACAATAAGTTCCAATGGTGGTTAACCAAGCTCCCCACACAAAGAACTGCAAAAAGCTCATGGTGGTCAGTTTGAATTTCATCGCGCCAAGCGTCGAACTAACTGCGTCTGTTGATTTCATCGCGTATTTTTGAGGCTAATTCATAATCTTCATTTTCAATCGCCTCCGTCAGTTGTTGGGATAAATCCTCTTCACTGACATCTTTCCACTCGTTTCCATCGGCTGTTGTTGCCTGATTTTGTTCTTCGTCTTCGTCAAAGTCGAATGATTCATTGCCGTCATTTTCTGCGCCGCCTACTTCGTCCAGTATTTGTGCAAGTGTGAAAATAGGTGCATTAAAACGAACGCCAATGGCAATCGCATCGGATGTTCGACTATCGATTTCTGTCAGTTGTCCATCTCGTTCGCAAATCAACTTTGAATAAAAGACTCCTTCTTGAAATTTATAAATCAAAATTTCTTTCACCGTCACACCGAAGGATTTGCAAAAAGATTTGAATAAATCGTGTGTGAGTGGGCGGGAGGGAACCATTTTCTCCAATTCTACGGCAATAGCTTGCGCTTCGAATCCACCAATAACAATTGGTAACTTGCGTTTTCCAGCGACCTCAAGTAGGGTCAGAACGTATGAGCCAGACTGTGTTTGGCTATATGCGATTCCGGTTATTTCCAACTTGATTTTCTGCATAAGTAGGTTTTCTTACGAAGATAGGGATTAATGTTGAGTTGCTTTGAAGCGCTTCACTGCTTCTGTTAATCTAGGAATGACTTCGAAAGCATCACCCACGATACCATAATCTGCTGCTTTGAAGAAAGGAGCTTCGGTATCCGTGTTTACCACCACGATGACTTTGGATCCGTTCACACCAGCTAAATGCTGAATGGCACCAGAGATTCCAACGGCAATGTATAAGTTTGGACGAATCGCCACACCAGTTTGACCCACGTGTTCGTGGTGAGGTCTCCAACCGATATCCGCAACGGGACGCGAACAAGCTGTTGCAGCACCCAAGGCATCTGCTAGCTCCTCGATCATTCCCCAGTTTTCTGGACCTTTCAATCCACGTCCTGCCGAAACAACTAATTCTGCTTCAGGTAAAGGAATGTTTCCTTCTGGTTTTTTCGTTTCGATTACTTTGATGGAAGAAGCACCCGCTAATCCACTTGTTTCTTCAACAGAACAAGCACTACCTGATTTTTCAGGTTGGATGCTATTCGGCAACAAGGAAATGATGCGTTTTGCACTAGCAACATTCACGTATCCTACTGCTTTTCCAGAGAACACATTGACTTTAATCGATCCATCTGCTTCAGGAACGGCAATTGCCCCAGCGACTAATCCTGCTTTCATGCGAACAGAAAGTCTCGGAGCGACCGCTTTCCCATAAATGTCATGCGAAAAAATGACAGTCGACGCAGAAATTTGATCTGCTATTGCGGCTACTAAACGTGCTAATTGTTGTGGGTCTTCACCATCAACAGAACGGTCTACCAAAACTTTTGACGCGCCGTATTCTCCTAATTGTGCCAATTGTTCATTCGATGCGGATCCGTTTGTAATAACGGTCACATCCCCACCTAATTTTTTACCGTAAGTCACTGTTTCTAAAGCTGCTTTAGAAAGTCCAGTTGTTGAATTGATATATACGAGTACCATGATCTTTTCTTAAATTACTTTTGCTTCGTTGTGTAATAATTCGACAAGCTCATCCATGTTAGATGGGTCGATCATCTTTACGGATGACTTCGCATTTGGCATGCTGTAAGAAACATAACTACTTAAATCTTCTACTGCTTCTGCTGGAATAACCGTTAATGGTTTCGTTCTAGCAGCCATGATTCCGCGCATGTTTGGAATGCGTTGTTCAGCCATTCCCTTTGCACAAGAAACAACCGCTGGAGTGGAAACTTCCACCACTTGAACACCTCCAACGATTTCGCGTTCTAGTGTTAAGGTTGCGCCATTTGCATCCAATTTTGTCGCTAAAGAAACAAATGGAAGGTCCATTGCTTCTGCGATCATTCCACCGACTTGAGATCCATTGTAATTGATGGTTTCTTTTCCGGTCATGACCAAGTCGAATCCTTTCGATTTTGCGTAAGAAGCCACTTGCATCGCAACGAAATAGGCGTCTTTTGGATCTGCATCGATGCGCACCGCTTCGTCGGCTCCAATCGCTAACGCTTTGCGAATCACCGCCTCATCCGTTGCAGTTCCTACGGTCACAATGGTCACCGAACCACCAATCGTTTCTTTTAATTCCAAGGCACGAACAAGTGCGTACCACTCATCGTATGGATTAACAATATATTGAACTCCATTTTCATCGAATTGCGTATGGTTGTTTGTGAACGCAATTTTAGAAGTGGTATCTGGAGCTTTACTGATGCAAACCAAAATATTCATGTTCTAAATCTTTTAAAAGTGATGCAAATTTAAGGAAATTAATCTACCAAAAATGGACAAAATTCGCCTGTCCATAAATTTAATAATTCAAGCTCAGTGCAAATAAAAGAGCGGAGAAAAAAGTAAGCAAGGCCACTTTTTTCAATTCGCCATCGAGCAGAGCAGGTTCTTCTGTTAAAAAAACTTTTTTCAAATGGAGAAAGAGGAAAATACTTGGCACTAAAGAAAGGAGTAAAAAGACGTTACCTGAGAGCTTAACCAAAAGAATGACGGTAGTCCACCAAGGAAGTGCTCCGCCAACGATTAAAAAAGCATGGTAGAATTTTCCTTTTCGGAATCCAAGTTTCACGATGAAGGTATTTTTATTGGAACGACGATCGTTCTCGATGTCGCGCAAATTATTCAGGTTGAGCACGGCAGTACTCCAGAGTCCAATGGTGATTGCTGGAAATAACACCAACCATTCAAAGGATAAGCCATACAGCTGAAAAACGCCGAGTACACTCACCAATCCGAAGAACATAAAAACCATCACATCACCGAATCCTCGATAACCGTATGCATTTTTCCCGACCGTATAGGTGATGGCAGCTAGGACACATAAGCCTGCGAGCACGAGGTAAAAAAACAAGGCTTGTGAACTCAAGTTATCGGCACTCACATAAATCAAGGAAATGGCAGAAATCATCGATGCCAAAGCTGTCATGAAAATCCCACGTTTCATTTCTGTTTGGGAAAGTAATCCAGATTGAATCGCACGAGCTGGACCAACGCGGTTTGCATTGTCTGTTCCTTTTTGACTGTCCCCAAGATCATTGGCAAAATTCGAAATCACTTGAAAACCGATGGTGGTGAACATGGCTAACGAAAAAATACGTCCGTCCCATTTGTCTAAAACAGCTGCGAGCCCTGAACCAACAATGATTCCTGAAACGGATAATGGCAGTGTTCTCAACCGTGCGGCATTTAACCAAGCTTTTATTTTCATGCGTTTTTGCGTTTATAAATGGGAACGGTGGAACAGGGTTCACCGTACATGATTGACTGAACTGATCCTTGCAAGTGCGTGAGTAGGGTGACCATGGCGAACTCAGGAGCTGGGATGTCGCTGCAGCCTTTCACGATGATTTTTCCATTCTGAAAAGGAAGTACATCAATGGCAGTAATCGCATCTTGAATCAAGGATTTCTCCAATGCACGTTGATCTCCTACCACCACTTTTTTGGCGATGGGTTGTAATGCCGAAGCGACTAACATATAGGCCCAAGTTGGTACAATGGCATCCGCAGAGCAGTAAATGAAAACCGCTTTGTTTTCATAAAAAAGCCAATCGTTTTCTTTGATCCACGTACGGAAATCTTTTTCTTTTAGCACAAGTCCTTGCCAAAGTTGTTCGGCTAAATCGATGCCAACGATGGAAACACGAGGTTTATAGTCCGCCAAATCGAGTTGAATCAGACCACTATCTTTTACCTTGTTTTTGATTTCGTCCATGATGCAAAGATACGTCAAGTTCGAAAACGGAAGTCGAATTTTTTCAAGACAGTCTGTCAGTATTTTTCCCTAGGCATATCTTTTGACAAGCAAGAGGCATGCAGAGTCAGCCACCCTTCGAATCTCATTTGAGAAATGCCATCCCACCGGCCTTATGTGTGCTCGCATTGATGTGGTTGTTCTATTGGGCAGATTTTCTCTTTATCTATGATTTTCATCAACTTGGGGTGGTTCCAAAACGCGTTTCTGGATTACTCGGTATTTTCTTTATGCCATGGATTCATGCTCATTCAGACGTGAAGCACATTTTAAATAATTCGGTCCCAGCATTTTTATTGGTAACCTTGTTGTTTTATTCCTACAAAGAAATAGCGCTGAAAGTCTTTTTGCTCAGTTGGTTTTTGACTGGAGCTTTACTTTGGGTCTTTGGAGCGAATAACGGAGCACACCACATTGGCATGAGTGGGGTGATTTACAGTCTTGCCGCCTTTTTATTTACTTCAGGGGTTCTTCGGAAATATTTACCGCTGCAAGCGCTTTCTTTGTTTATTATTTTTCTATACGGTTCGATGATTTGGGGGATTTTCCCAACCAAAGAGCGCATTTCCTGGGAAGGTCACCTCAGTGGAATGATTGTCGGGGTGGTATTGGCGTTTTTGTTCCGTGCTCGTGGACCTCAGCGTCCAAAATACCAATATGAAATTGAAAAAGAACTAGGAATTGAGCCACCTGATTTGGAAGGGATCTACCTCGAACGATTGCGTTTGCAGGAGGAAGAGGAGCGCGCACGCGAGGAAGCTTTGCGCAATGTGAGTAGTGACATCCAGGTGCATTACATCTTCAAAGAAAATCCACCATCGTCTGATAAGGAAACGAACTAAGCACGTTCTTTTTTACGAGCGAGCAAACGAAAAATAAACCAGCCAATGCTAACACCAAGGGTATTCGCAAGGGCATCGAAAAAAGATTGTTCTCGTCCTGGAACGAATCCTTGAAGCCATTCCATCAACAAGCCATAGCCAACAAAAAACAAAAGGAAGCGAAACACTTGCTTTTCGTGATGGGCCTTCAATCCACAAAAACTAAAGACGGCATACGCGATGAAATGATTGATCTTGTCATTGCTTTGAATCTCCACACCAGATTTGGGAGGAAGCAAGCTCAAAACGGCAATACCGATGCCAACAAGAATCGTTACGAATAGCCAGCGCTTATTCCAACTCATAACCCAATTTTTGTCCTTTGTCAATGGCTGGAATCCCATCTTTCAACCAAATTGGGGCTGGTTTTCCTTGTAAGTAATGGTCAAAAAATTGACGCATGCGGATGCTTAAATCGAATTTGTATGGAAGTTTGGTTAGGTTGTGGTCGTCATCGTTGTAATTCAACATCCAACAAGGTTTTCCAAGCCGTCTCATTCCATTGTACAATTCAAGTCCTTGGTACCATGGAACTGCTCCATCTCGGTCATTCGCCATGATTAACAATGGCGTGGTAACATTTGGAAGGTGAAACAAGGGTGAATTCTCGATGTACAAGGCTTGAGCATCCCAAATGGTTTTTCCAATGCGACTTTGGGTGGACTCATATTGAAATTGACGGTTCAACCCTGAGCCCCAACGAATGCCACCATATGCAGAAATCATGTTTCCAACGGGTGCTCCAGCCATTGCAGCTGCGTAGCGTTTGGTCATCGTAACCAGTTGAGCGGTTTGATATCCTCCCCAACTTTGTCCTTGTAAGCCCATGCGTGTGGAATCAATTGGAAACTGTTTGAGGAGCTGGTCAGTTGCGCTCATGATGCAATTGTATGCCGATTTGGCAGGGTGACCAATCTCATAACGAATATCCGGAATGAAGACGAAATATCCAGCAGATGCGTATTCCGTCGGATTAATCGTACTTGCCGAGGGACGTGGACCTTGATAATTATGCAAATTATCCGAATTCAATTCATAGTAATAAAGAAGGAGTGGGTATTTTTTCGTGGCATCGTAATCGGCCGGTTTATATAAAATTCCTTCTAGGTTTTGTCCGTCGTAGGCTTTCCATTTCACGATTTCACTCGTCGCCCAATTGTAGTTCGCTTGTTGCGGATTTGTTACGGACAGAACTCCTTCTGGCTGATATTGATCGTTCCATAATTCCAATTCCGGGTAATGAGAAACCGTCATCCAACGGAAAAAATAATGGTTTTTGTTTGGGGAACGTTCGATCAAGGAAATGCGTGCAGGAATTTCAATGATTCGTCGCAATCCGTTAGCTTGACTTGCGTCAAAGAGATGCAGCCCTTCATTTTTCGTGGCGACATCGAAACTTGTTGCATAGCAATCGCTTAGGTCGATGTAGACGCTATCGGATTCCCATTTCACTAAGTCCATGTGCACCTTGTTCTTCGTAGCCCATTCATTCGTTAGGGACCTTAAATCCTGTTTACTGATGTGATAATCCCACAGATCGAATCTTGACTTAAAATACACGTGGTCTTCGCTGCGATCAAAGCCAATCCAACCTTCTGGACCTGCTTCCATTGGTTGACCATTTAAGTCTTCATTCCAGGTAATGTCTTTGCGATGGGGATTCATGTAAAAAACCGTTTTCGCTGCAATGTCGAGTAAAACGTATTGATTTTTCGTTGGATTGAAATAAGTAAAGTAGTTCCCTTTTGGAGAAAGAATTCCTGGGTAGGGGAGCCCTCTTCCGAGGATTTCTATGGAACCATCGCTCAAGGAAATACGATAGACGTCCTCCAATCCTGGTGATTTCCATTGCTGTTGTATGGCATAAGACTCATTGCTTGTGGCGAGTAGGTAATCGCCAAATTGTTGGTCAGTTACGCGCACACTAAGTGTATCGTTGCTGAGTGGAATGATTTTCTCGTTGTCAAAGCGAAAAACGTACAAATCACTCCGTTTTTTCTCTTGGTTCAATTGTACCAGTTGCTGCGCTTGAAGTTCTTGGTCTTGGTAGTGCCAGATGTCCACACGAACTTTCTCTGAGTCAAGAAGGGTGTCTTTCACGTCCGCTTTTACGCGATCGGCCACACCGAAGAACAAAAAGCGATTGTCCTTTGTGAAAATAGGCGTGCGGTTTTCGGAAATGCCTTTCAAGGTGTCGAAATCGGGTGTGAATGTGTCGCCAAAAATCCATGTTTTATTAGAAACGAAGTCAAAGACGTTTAATTCAAATTGTTTCACTTTGTTAGTGTCCATGCTGGCAAAAAACGCCAAACGTGTTCCGTCTTCGTTCCAAACCGGTGCTTCGCAAGCCGTATTTCGGTCAAATTCTTTGATGAGTTTTTGTGTGGCAACCTCGTAGATGCGGACCTGCGAAGAATCGTTTTTCAGTTTTTGTTGCGTGACGATCGCCACGTATTTTCCGTTTTTAGGCAAGGAGTACTTCGTCACATTGGCTTGCTTCCAAGTGTTGGTCGTGGTCCAAATGGTGAGCTGATGTCCGTCGCTTTTCGGTTTCTCTACTGGTTTTTCTTCTTTTTGAAATCCATGTTTTTGCAGCCAATTCTTTTTCACTTCCGGAGCAGGTTTAGGGCTTACTTCTGACAAATAGGCGAGCACAGAAGCGTCTTCCGTAATTTGGAAGGACTTCAATTTTGGGATTTTAATCAGGGAATCATTCGCTGTTAAAAGAATGTACAAACTATCCTTTGGCCATTTTTTCTTGTCAACTTTGTTCAATTCACAGTTTCGGAGGGTATCATATCCTGGAACGACTCTCCACGCGATGAATTGTCCGTTGGGATCGAGTTGGGCATCTTTTGCTCGTTTAAGGGAATCGTGTTTTCCAGTAGCGCTTTGATACCAGTGCAAGTACCCATCGCCCACGAGCGGATTGATTTCGTAGGTCAGCCATTCGTCATTTTGACTGAACTGTTGTTTTTCCAATCGTTTCCATTCCTTATAGGCTTGGTGATCGATGATTTTTTGTTGTCCCCAACTAGTGGAAACAATCAGTAGAATGAAGTAAAAAAGAAGATTTTTCATTTCTTGGAAGTTGATTTAGACGTCAAATAAACACCGGTAAAGATAACGAACATGTAGAGAATCTTTTCGGAGGTGATGGTGCTTCGGTAATCCTCGGACCAACCGATGACCGCAAATAAAAAGGTAAAGAGCAACACCATGACAGGTTGAGTGTAAATGTAGGCACTGGAAATGGTTGCGCTGAGGTATTTCAATCCGAAGATGGTGAGTAAGTAGGTGAGAAAAGTCACACCAATGACGACGTAAGTAATTTTCCACCAAATTTCTGTCGGAATTCGCTGAAAATTTGTTTGACTCAACTCGTTCAAGGTAGGAGGGAACAGGAGGACAAACAGCAAGCCAAAGGTAAAGACCCAGGTGATGACTTGAATCGGGCTGTATTTAGTCATGAGTGGTTTCGCTAAAACCAAATAAATTGCGTAGCTCAAGGCGTTTAAGAAAAGGAAAAAATCCCCTAATCGAGAATCACCGATTAATGAGGATGCTTTCAAGGTTAAGAGGATTGCTCCCGTCGCACCCAGCGTAATTCCGGTAATTTTGAAGGCGGTCAGTCGTTCCTTCAAAAGGAAAAAGGATAAAATCACCACCATAATTGGATTCAAGGCCATGATGATTCCGGAGTTGAATGCCGAGGAAAGGTTTAATCCGTGAAAGAAAAACAATTGATTGATGGCGACGCCAAAAAGTCCGCACAAGGCGATCAAGGGGAAATCTTTGCGTTCAATCTTGGATCGTTTTGTCAAACTGAGCACAAGCCAAAAAAGTGCCGTTGCTCCCACTGCACGAAATAAGATAAAAACGGTGGGACTTAAGTACCCAGGCATGACACCCTTCGCGAGTACGTGACTGGCGCCATAGAGCACGTTGACGAACAACAGGGCGAGGTGTGCTTGTACCGATTTATGCTTCATTTGGCAAAGAAATTCCAGCGTGATTTCAAGACCGTTGAACGGTAATGATCCAATTTTTCTGTAATGTTTTTCAGCGCAAATTTTGCCAGTAATTTCGCAGTTCCCTTTCCTTGTTTGTAGTCCATTTCATCGGCAAAGATTGGAATTAAGGCCAAAAAACCAATGGATTTATCTCCAAGTTGTATCGGTGCTAATTCCTCCGCTAATTCGATGGGATTCGTTAAAATGAAGTGATTTTGTCGCATGTTCGGAGAAAGCGGCAGCATGTCCTTTCCGGTCGGTAAGGTATGCCCATGTCCGAGCCATGTACCGTTCGTGATGACGTAATTCTTCAGTTTCGTCAGCCAGTCGAAGACCCAATTCATATTGACATCCGATTCATTTTCTAAATCCCAATAACTGGGAATTAAAACATACAGTTCTTTCCATTCTTCTCCCACATGTTTCTCGTGTACCTTCATTTTGAAATCAGATAATCCAGTTGTCATCAAGATCCGAAGTTCCTTCGAACCGGGTAAGGTAATCAGGCAATAGGTATCGTTGTTTCGTTCAATTGTTTGAAGTTGATTTGACCCGAAGCGTTGGGATAAAGATTCCAGTAGTTGATGCATGTTACAAATATAATGAATCCATTGTTGGCTCAGGGCATGCCCTGAGCCAACAATGGATCTAATCCTGCACCTTACATTGTTTCCACAACCACACCGGTACTAGCAGAAATAAATCCCGAATGATTGAAAGGAAATGAAAGTTGGACATAACCGCACGTTTTAAGATGAACGTCTGAATCGGAAAGGTAAGAAGCCAATTCAGAAAGTCCGTCGTTGTGTCCGATGAGCAAAAATGTTTTTGTGGAGTTTTTGGCCGTGATGAAAGAAAGTAATTCGGATGCCGATGCGAGGTACAGTTCGTCGTGAAAGGAAATGGTTGCCGTTGGAAAAAGATCGGCGATTTCGTCCAAGGTTTGACGCGTACGTTTTGCTGAGGAACAGTAAATGTGATCGATGGCATGTCCTTTCTGTCCAAGAAACGCACGAAATTCACGAAGTTGTTCGTAGCCGCGTGGAAGCAATTCACGGTCGAAGTCGCGTCCGCTCGGACTCACTTGATTGGTTTTGGCGTGGCGCAGGAAATGAAGGATCACAAAGAATTGTTTTTCAAGGTCAAGGCCTCCACCTGTTTGTAGATCGGCATGCTCAGACTTTGTTCAATCATCATCAAATGTTCCATGCGGTGACAATCGGTACCAAGAAAATCAACTTGCTTGTTTTTGATCAGTTGCTCAGCCATCTTTTTTACGCCCGGACCATAATGCCCTGTCAAGGAATTGAGATTGACTTGGATTTGAATGTTTCGTTCGCGCAAGGCATCCACTCTTTTAAAATCGCCAAAATAGTATGGATATCGTTCGTAATGCGCTAAGATGGGAACGTAGCCCGCAACTTGTAAATTGAAAAGTGCTTGTGCTTCGTATTGGGAAGGACTTAAGAATCCGAATTCCATTAAGACATAGTTTGCACCAAAACTGAGGACCTCGTTACGCTCAATAATCGGCAGGAAGGATTCATCACAATAATACTCGGCAGCCGCCTCGATTTCGATCTTCATTCCCAAGCGTTGAATTTCCGCACGAACCTCGGACAATCCACCTAAAATGCTTTGTGGCGTGTTTGGATGTACATCGTTTAAGATATGCGGCGTTGTGACGACTTTTCGGTAGCCCATTTGTTCAAATTTCGCCAACATCGCAATGGTGTGATCCATGGAAGGAGAACCATCATCAATTCCCGGAATCAAATGGCTATGCATGTCCACTTCCAATTGACCTAAATCGTATTTGGAGTTGGAAGAAGAACCGAAAAGTTTTGATATAAAGTTCATGGTTTAGTTGTTTTGTGTCAAGTGCTTTTGAGTGCCCAGTGCCCAGTGTCCAAATCGTGGGTCATTCACACTTATGTTCCTTTCAAGCTCAAGCGTCAGCGCACAAATCATTCGCACATTAGCAAATCAGCACATTATCGTTTATGGTACATCATCTCATAATAATCCTGATAAGCACCACTTGTCACTTGTTCGACCCATTCTTGGTTTTCGAGGTACCAGTCAACAGTTTTTGACAGACCTTCTTCGAAGGTAATGGAAGGTGTCCAGCCGAGTTCTTCTTCGAGTTTGGAAGCGTCGATCGCGTAGCGTTTGTCGTGTCCTGCGCGGTCGGTAACGTAGGTGATCAGTTGTTCGGACT
>JAHEMQ010000117.1 GCA_024643555.1 Crocinitomicaceae bacterium
CTGAATCTATCGGTGTGAGATCACCTTTGTTCTCGTAGCGATAAACGACCCAACTTGCGGTATCTGCAGCATTTCCAGAAGCATTTGCCGTGTAATCTCTGAAACGACATTCAAAGTAACCACTAGCCAAGTTCAATGGATCCACTACTTTGATATTGATTGGACCACGTCCATAATCATAGGTTGGATTCGCCATGTATCCTTGCTCCATGATCGTTTTCTCAGATTCCGCCGTTAATTCCAAGGAACGATTTCCATTTCCGTATCCATCCAAACGTGTAATCAATGGTGAAGATCCGTAGGAAATCATTTGTGCCGTTCCGTCTGCTTCTGGCATTGGATTGTGTGGGATGGCAGAAACTGGACTAATTGCCGTTCCATCATAGCTCAAACGAGAAGAGATATAAGGAATTTTTTGTCCATCCAACAATAATGGATCATTTGGATTATATTCTTTAAACTGGTTGAAAGCATATGCAACCGCTACATAGTAATATGTTTTGTGATTCACCAATTGGCGAGCACCTTGAGCAAAAGCATCTTCCTTAATTTGGAATGTATGTTGAATTCCTGCATTTGCACCTTTCACTTTTTCAACTGGCACAGAGAATCCTAAGGCCTCATCGTACACAAAGTTGATGATACGAGCAATGTTATTTTTCTTATCACATTGAGCAACTAAGCGCGCTTTATCTGCATCAGCGATATCCGCAATGGAGACATCTTCTGATTTCAATTGGAAGATTTGGTAACCCTCGAAACGGTAGAATCTGTCAACATTCGGGTCTGGGATGTTTACTTCATCTTTTTCTTCATATTTCTCCTGATAGTTGTTCGATGAAGAAGGGTTTTCCAACATCAAAATCAACTCATTCTCTAATTCTTGAATGGTTAATTTCGGCGCATCTGGAGGAGATAAAATTTTGAAACATGCGTCAAACAATGCCTGAGCTTTTGTATCGGCACGTTTCATCGCATCGACAGAAGCCATTAATCCACCTTCACTGCTTCTTCCATAAACGATACCAACTGTAATGTTATTCGTTGCACCCGGACGCAAAGTAAATGGTCCAGCGGATTGCACAAATCGTCTATCTCCTGGAGGGTTGTTATTTGTTGACTCATCCCAACCAGCAGGATATTGACCTGTCATATCTTGACCACCAGTTGACCATGAAAGTGGATCTGAAGTTCCTGGGAACATATAATCACTCAATACAGTACCTTGATTTCCAAGTCCACCATAGTACATTTCTGCACCATTCGCCCATTTTCCTTCCATGAATCGGTAGTATTCTGCTGCAGGACCTGGGTCATTGTATGGGTAGGCTGAAGTGGATGTATAGTAAGTAAATCGACGCATACCAAAGCGCTCGTTATCGATGATACCATCAGAATAACCAATACCTATTCCTTTATATACAATTCCACCATTTGCTAATGCATCTACAACGGTAGGTACTACTTCAGTTTGGGTTACTTCGTCAAAGTAAGGACCTGGATTATCGATTCCATCAGCATCTTGGTACGGTCCTTCGAAGAAGTCACATCCGATTGCAGGAGGATTCTCTCCATAACCTAATTTACCACCATCACTTTGGTCATTTAAATCTCCATTGTACATGTAACCAAGTCCACGAGAAACGTCACAACCCGCATAGTCATCGGCGTAGTTTCCAACGTCTGCATCCAAGTATTGGGCAAAATAAGTGTTGTAAAGTGTTTGAGTTCCACGGTTGATTAACTCGTAGTTATAGAATGTCATGCGGTTTACTTCATCATTTGTTGCAAATGAGAAAGCCTGAGCACGAATCTCCATTCCAATAGGATCACCACTTGTTTCCGTGTGAATGTTTCCTTTGTCGTTAAATACCCACCAGTGCGTTTCATCACCATAAAGTGAAACACGACGGTCTACGCCACATTCGATATCATCACGACCTAAAATATCGTCATACCAAGGGTGGTCTCCGTTATCTGGATTATAAGATCCATCCCCATCTCTATCATAAAATGGTGCTAACCAATAATCTTGTCCACGAGAAACATCACCATGAGCTGGCCACCCATAGATGCGATTCATCTCATCGTTCGTCAGCGCTTGAACATCATTACAGCCTTCAGTTGCCACACCATGTCCACATTCCCACCAGATATTGAAGCGAATGACTTCAGCTTTGCGAATTGTATAGAATTTATCGTAAGCGATACATTGATCTGGGTCAATATTAGCCTCGCCAAAATCGCGCGTTACTCCAGCACCTAGTGGATTTCCCGGGTCAAAATCTCCTGTACCAGGTGTAGCTGTTAACGGACCAGGCCAAAAGTCATTTCCATTTCGGTAACGTAGGGCCGCCAATTTAAGCTGGCCATTCACATCTGTACCACCCATCCAAAGGGCTCCGGCAAAAATCGCATAACGCTTACTTCCTTTCGGCACCTCGTAAGCGGCTACTCCAGCAGCACGATTTTGGAACATACTTCCACCCTGCTCAATTAACGCTTTCACGTCATTGAACTCCATGTATAATTTTGCCGTTGCAGGACTACAATTCGCCCCTTTTGGTTTTGGGTTCGGCTTATCCATTTTGTCATTCGGACCTAAATAAGCCAATGCGTTAAACACTAATGTAACCCCAAAAAACGTTGCAAATAATTGCTTTTTCATATCTATACGTTTATTGCTTTCTTAAAAATCAAATTTCACTCCTAAACGGATGGTTCTAGGAGAACTAATATTAAATGGATTTTGAATCTTCATCATGTAATAATCACGGAAAGACTGCTCATCTGTTTGGTTTTGAATCGATGTTTGGCTCGAAGCAGCTGCTAAGTATCCATCATCATTCCAGTTTCCAGTTGCACGGTATACATTTAATTTGTTGAATTGATTAAACATATTCGTTACACGCACATACACATTCAAGAAAGCAACTTTCTTTTTGTTGTCTTTGTTTCCATATTGTAGGTTGAATGTTTTATCCAACTGCATATCCAAACGGTAAGACCAAGGCAAACGTGAACCATTCAAGGTACCATTAATACCCGCGTTCAAGTTACCGATTCCCTCATCTGTAATAAACGTTTGAGAAGAATAAGGAGACCCTGAATAGAAGTTAGAGAAAATGTTCAATCCTGTATTTTCAAGTATTTTAGATTTTCCAATTACTGGACCATTGTAGTCTTTTCCTTCACCATAACGGTAATCAAAAGTCACTGCAAATGCATGACGTTGATCATAGCTATAAGGGAAAATGTTACGTAAGTTTGGTAAACCTGCATTGACTAAAGCTCCCATTGAAGTCGCATCAGACCCTGTACCATCAGCAAACTGTAAGGTATAGTTCGCTGTCATACGGATATTTCCTGTTTGTCTTAAGTCGTAAGCGATTGTCATACCTTTTACTGTTCCAAAATCTCTATTTCCATACGTTTTGTACGTTGCTGGATATGCTTGGAAAATATTCACCAACTGTACATTATTACGTTGTTCACGGTAGAACGCAGAAATTTTAACAGAGGAGGTGCGCGTTAACACTTGTTGGAAACCTAATTCGTAATCAACCGTTTTTTCTGGTTTCAAATTCGCATTGTTAATCACTGCGTTACGAGATTGGATGTATTGGTATTCGTACGGGTCAAAACGGTATCCTGAAGTTGGTCGTTTCGTTAAGATGTCGTAGTGAGCAAAGAACGATGCCTCCTCCGAAATAGGGAATGAGAATGCCACACGAGGCATTACATTTACTTGTGCTTTGTAATCTGCAAAAGCATCTGCTGTTGGAGAAGTTAAAGATGGATCTTGTAACCAAGGAGCAATTCCGTTCGGACCTTCAACTAACTTCGGATCCTCGATTGGAGTACCAGCAGCGTTGAACCAAGTCATTCCAGTTCTAAATCCTTTGATTTCAGTTGGATTCTTCACATCGTTCACGTAAACGATATTGTCATCTGCCATACCATTTGGCAAGTTCACCCATGCATATTGGTTAGGATCACTTTCTTTCAATGCGCGAACTTCTTTTACTGTTTTTGCGTTGTAGAATAAATATTGATCTTTCAATACGGGTTGATTCGCATCAAATACATCCACACGTACACCAACGTTGAATACGATGTCATTAAATGCAAATTTATCCATAATGTATCCAGCCATGTAAATTGGTTGGAATGCCCCTACGAATCTTTTGTAGTTATGATTTTGGTCAAATTCGTTGAAGTATTTATTGATGTCCGTGTTTCCTTTTACCTTCTTACCTGTATGGTCAAAACCGTAATAAGAAACGAACGAGTTCCCACTGTTTAATAATTCATCCGGAGAGAACATGTCATATTGGAATAAATTCGGGTCGTAACTATCGATATCGACAAAGTCATCCCCTGCTACATTTATACCTAACTTCTTTCTCAAGTTATAATCGAAGAAGGATTGGTTGTCATTATTTAACTGTCCACCGTATTCGCCTGTTCCACTAGTGTAAGCGTAACCTGAATTTAATCGGTCGTAAGTAATCGCTTTAAATGATCCTGAATCAGATACTACCCCACTGTTCATGTCTAATTCCTTAATATGGAAGTTTGTCAATTGTCGTGCTATCGACCAAATTCCTGTAGGACCAAAATCACCACTTGACCAACCACGGTCAACTCGTTGTTCGTATTCGAAACCTAGGGAAATACTGTGGTCTCCAATAATTACTGATCCAGCACCAGTTACACGGAACTGATCATTCTCGAAACGTCCGAATCCATTATAAGGTGCTCCGATATTACTCCAAATTCCATAAACGCTTTGAGGAGCATCCCCATTTCTTAATGCATTTCCAGCATTGATTTGCGTTAAGTTTTCAAAGTGTCCAAATGGTGAACCTTCGTAAATGTTAAAGTATTGTGTAGTGATTGCTGCCAATGCTGCATTTGTTTCAGACGGAGTAAAATCTACTTGAACATCTTTGAATCCATCATGCACATACATTTGAGTCGCATCATTAAATGTGTAAGATGGACGACGTGTTGTTACAAATTTACCTACGTAACCGTAGTTAAATAAATTGAATTGGTGTTTAGGATCGTATGACTCACTGAATGATTTCGAGTAATCCACCATTAAACTGTACAATGCCGATTTAATTTTTGAGCTACTTCCTTCGCGTTCGTTGTTAAAACGTTGCGTCAAACGTCCAAATACACGGTAATCATATGATTTGCTGTATCCAAAATTGGTAAAATTCAATAGTGATCCACTGTAAGAATAACTACTTCCTGTATTGTAGTTCATGGATGCACCAAACTGCAAGTTGACAGATGGCCCGGTATTTACATCAATTTTCGCTTGTCCAGAATAAACTGTATTTCGTGCGTTCATTCTCCATGCCACTTTTTCGAAATCACTTTCTCGAAGGAATAAAGCATTGTGGAAAGTTCCGAATCCTGTTGAGTTTGGTCTTAATGGATTCGCTAACAATTCATCGCGCACCTCTTTTTTAACTCGGTATCCACCACCAGCAAGAGGTCGACCATCCAATTGGTCCGTCATGTTTGCTGAAATCAAGAATCCCAATCTTGGTTTTGTTTTCTTTCCTGTTGAATCACGTTGCATCCATAATGGACCAGACAACATCCCTTCTACCAGGTTATAACCATATTTATCCAATCCGAAAACTTTTCCGTCGTATCCATTTGGATCTGCTCCTTTAAAATAAAGACCGGAAGATACACCTTCAATTGAACCAAAATAAACAGCAGATGGACCTCGCGTTGTAATGGAGATGATACCACCAGTAACGTCACCGTAGTTAGCCGGCACACCACCCGTAATCACGGACACTTCTTCTAGAGCTGATTTAGGAATGTTTGCAGACCCCCTTACTTTGATTCCATCGATGTAGTAATATGTACCGTCAGAACGTGAACCGCGAACGGAAATGGCGCCAGAGCCTTCATTTGAATTGACACCACCAACTGATCGTGCGACACCATCCGCTGAACGCACTGGCATTCTGCTGATGTCCTCACGTGTAACTGTCGCACCAGATGCACCACCATTTTTATCAATTAATGGCACTTTATAGATGATAACTTTTACCTCTTGCTCATCTTTGACTTTTTTCGCAAGAGTCAAATTATCCAAGAATGTAATACGATCTGGCGAGATTGAAACCCCTGTCATCACCGACATATTGTACCCGGAGATTGCGTTAGAAAAGTGCAAATCATAGGTTCCCGGAGGAATACCATTGATTTGGAATTTTCCTTGGATATCCGTTGAAGCACCACTTTTAATTTGGTCCCCTTGTTTCAATAGAACTTTACAAAGCTCAATTGGCTGCCCTGTTGATTCGTCCTTAATTGTCCCTTTTAGGGTACCAAGACCCGATTGAGAGAATGCATAAGTGCTTGCGAACAAAACACTTAGTAACAATAACTTTAGTTTACCCACCATAAGAATGCGTATAAATTTTACTATATCTCGTTTTTTAAAGATTGTAAATATAGAAAAATCCATATTGATTTCCTTAAAAAAGCTAAAAAAAAGTAATTCGAAATTAATGTGCACCTTTGTCATGTTCATATTTAGGAAATATTAATTCTACATTAAATGTCTTCGACTATTAACGTAATCCAATTAACAAATGAGGGGTGCTTGATTGTTTATGATAAAAAACACACCTTAAATTCCTATTCAGAGAAAGTGCTTTTCATCGAGGAGACAACTAAATGGAACGAAATTCAGCACGAAGCAAGAAAAGTGGAATTTATTGGAATACGAACCTTGCGTAATTTCTGTGGAATTGATTCCGCCATTTTTTATTCCCCCTCAGGAAAACCAACTTTGGACCCTGCACTTCAAAAAGAGATTTCAATCAGTCATTCTCGTCATTTTTGTGCATTGGCCT
The DNA here is from genome assembly GCA_024643555.1 of Crocinitomicaceae bacterium. Classification (GTDB taxonomy): domain Bacteria; phylum Bacteroidota; class Bacteroidia; order Flavobacteriales_D; family Crocinitomicaceae; genus UBA952. The sequence continues at coordinate 6,897 of JAHEMQ010000117.1, forward strand.
ATGGTGATTCTGAGCTTGGTTTGGACATTGAAGAAATCAATGAACGCATATTAAAGGTCCAATCTAAGTTTATTCATGAAAAAGAACGAAGTTTTTTTCGTGAAGACCTTGCCACCGTACTAACGAAGCTTTGGTGTATGAAAGAAGCGATGTTTAAATTGAACAATCGAAAAGGCATTGACTTCAAAACAGAAATGCTGGTAGAATCTAACGATGGGGACGTCTATTTTGGGAAAATGTTATGTGAAGACGGATGGAGAAAAACAAAAATGCACTGTTTTCAAGTGGACATGCTTATTTTTTGTCTTTGTACCTATTTCGACTAAAATTTGGCTTTTAAACTAAGATCCAAGGATTTCACGGAATGCGTTAATGCTCCCATCGAAATGAACTGAACACCAGTTTCCGCATATGGACGAATATTTTCAATTGTAATTCCGCCAGAAGCCTCTGTTTCGTATTCATCAGGAATCATTTTTAATGCTGTTTGAAGCTCCTCCGGAGTGAAATTGTCTAACATGATGCGATTTACTCCTCCTTGTCGCAGTACTTGTTCTAATTCCTCCATGGAGCGCACTTCAATTTCGATTTTCAATTGCTTTCCTGTTTCCGTTAAATATTGCTGTGTTTTTTGAATGGCCTGTTGAATTCCCCCGGCATAGTCAATGTGGTTATCCTTCAACATAATCATATCATACAATCCAAATCGATGGTTTTCGCCACCTCCTATTTTCACTGCCCATTTTTCTAAAAACCTCATCCCCGGAGTGGTTTTTCTTGTATCCAAGATGCGTGTCGAACATCCTTTAATTTTTTCAAGGACTGTTGCTGTTTGCGTGGCAATACCGCTCATGCGTTGCATGCAATTCAATACCAGTCGTTCCGTACTGAGTATTGTTCGAGAGGACCCGTGAACTTCGAATACGATGTCCCCTATTTCCACATGATCACCATCGACTTTATAGCACTCCATTTTGATATCGGGGTCCACTAATTGATAAATTCGTTTAGCAACATCCAAGCCAGCAAGAATTCCAGGCTCTTTTACCAAAAGTGAGGCTTTTCCTTGGGCACCTTCTGGAATACACGCAAGCGTTGAGTGATCCCCGTCACCTAAATCTTCCTGTAAGGATTTTTGAATGAATTCATCTAACATGCAACAAAGATAGCATTGCTCATCTTCATCTGAAACATTGTGCTTAATTTTATCTCATGGAAAGCCATTCCTCCCTCGTTCTTGAAAAAATTAAGGTGCTGCCAAATGAAGCAGGAGTTTATCAGTTTTACAATCAAAAAGGAGAAGTCATTTACGTTGGAAAAGCAAAAAACTTATTTAAACGCGTTCACTCCTACTTCAAAGCTAATCATACGGAGGGAAAAACCCGCGCGTTAGTCAAAAACATTGCGGATATTAAGTTTACGGTTGTTTCCTCTGAATTGGATGCCTTGCTTTTGGAAAACAACTTGATTAAGTCTTATCGTCCTCGCTACAACATACTTCTCAAAGACGACAAAACCTATCCTTGGATTGTGGTTAAAAACGAGGATTTTCCAAGGGTATTCAGTACACGACGAAAGGTCAAAGATGGCTCGCGTTATTATGGTCCTTATCCCAATGGCCGCGTCATGCATACCTTATTGCAATTGATTCGTGAATTATTCACGTTGCGGACATGTCAACTGGACTTAAGTGATGAAAAAATCAGTCAAGGAAAACACAAGGTATGTTTGGAATACCACATAGGAAAATGTGCTGCCCCATGCGTAGGAAAACAGTCCAAAGTTGAGTATGCCGGCATGTTGGACTCGATCGAATTACTCTTGCAAGGAAAGACATATGCACTGACCCAATCGCTCAAAAAACAGATGTTACTTTATGCAGAAAAATACGCATTTGAATCTGCTCAAAACATCAAAGAAATCATTGAGCAAATTGAAAAATACCAATCGAAATCAACCATTGTTTCTCCGACTGTTCAAGAAGTAGATGTGCTCACATTTGAGGCGGATGAAACGAACATTTATTTCAATTACTTAGTGGTACGAGAAGGGGCGATTGTGCACACGTATACTTCACATGTTGGCATCGGATTAACGGAGGATCAATCTCATATTTTTACGTATGTTCTCCCTCAACTGCGCATGAATTTTGAAAGTTCATCAAAGGAAGTTTTGATCAGTGAAAAAATGACCAGCGTTTTTCCGGATTTTATTTTTTCAAGTCCCCTAAGAGGGGATAAAAAAAAGTTGCTTGAACTTTCCTTGAACAACGTGAAGCATTATCGCTTACAACTACGAAAAAGGGAAATGAATCGCGTTTCAGAGCATGGTGGAATGGATGCGCTCATTGAATTACAACAGTCGTTAAATCTAACCGATTTACCACAGCATATTGAGTGTTTTGACAATTCAAACCTTCAAGGAACAAATGCGGTTTCCTCCTGTGTGGTCTTTAAAAATGGTGTTCCAAGCAAAGCCGATTATCGACATTTTAACGTAAAAACAGTGGTTGGACCCGACGATTTTAGCACCATGAAAGAAGTCGTATTTCGTCGCTATCATCGCTTGATTTCGGAAGAACAATCATTGCCTCAGTTGATTATCATTGATGGTGGGAAAGGACAATTAAGTGCTGCCATGGAGTCCATTCATGAACTTGGCATTTCAGATCAAGTCAGTGTTTTTGGGCTTGCCAAGCGAATGGAGGAATTATTTCGTCCAAATCATTCCCAATCAATCTTATTAGATCGTCGATCGAAGGGGCTGAAATTAGTTCAACACATGCGGGATGAAGCGCATCGCTTCGGCATTACGCATCACCGAAATAAACGTAGTAAAAATTCCTTTGAAACAGAATTAGCTTCAGTGAAAGGAATTGGCGAAAAAACCTGGACACTTCTGCTAAAAGAATTTAAATCAGTTGAAAAAATAAAAGCCCTCACCAGCGAGGAATTGATAAAAAAAATAGGACAAGCGAAGGCGCTTATCCTATTTGATTATTTTCAATCCAATCGGTGATTATTTCACCATGAATGGCAAGGTTTTTTGACCATTTGAACCGGACAACACTAATTGATACATCCCAGCAGCCAATTGATCAGTGTTCATCATTACTAGGTTTTTTCCTATTTTTCCTTTCACCAAGTGTTTTTGTAGCGCTTTACCTGAAAGGTCGTAGATGGAAACCGTTAAATCTTCTGAGTTTAATAGATCAAAGGAGACATTTAATTCTTCATCCGTTGGATTTGGGAACAATTCGATGTTGGCCATGAATGCAAGTTCGTTCATACCCGTGACAATTTCATTCGAAGGACTGCCATTGTAAATATTAATATCATCCAAGTAGATATTATTTCCACCTTCACCTTCGAAGCGGAATTTCACCCTAAATTTATCCGTGAAATAAGTGCTTGTTACATTGGTCATGTGAACGGTTACCCAATCCGTCTGAGCACTTGGTTTCCATGAAGTCGTTGATGTCAAATTAGATAATTGATTCCCTTGAATCGTTTTACGTTGAATCCAAGCAGTTCCACAATCACCAGAAATAAACACTTTGAAGTATTCAAAATCTGCGGCCAAAACCTTGCGATATGCATAACGGAAGCTTAAGGTTACGGTACCTGTGGTGGGAACAGTAGATAAGTCAATTTGTGAAGAAATCAACTCATCTACATTGGAAGTACCTTGGCCAAAGTTCATCAATTTCGCACATTGATTTCCTGTATAACCCGTCGTGGACTCAATTGTCCATGCATTATTTGTTGAAGAATTATATACATCCCATGTCTGAATTCCATTCAAACTAGCGTAGTTTTCAAATCCTTCCCAGAATGGCAAAGAAGCACCTGTATTTAACACATGAATGAAATTATTTTTGATTTCATCATCTGTTATTGTTCCATCGGTTGCTGTCAATTGAATGGTATACAATCCAGGTGTATCAAAGTTCACTTTTGGATTCTGACTTGTCGCAGAAGTTCCGTTCGTGTATGTCCAACCAGTTGAAGGAGTAATGGTCCATGTCCAGCCGTTTGCCACATTGTAAGAATCATCTGAAAAGGCAATTTCATCTCCTGTACAGATAGTGGTTTTGTCTGCCGTAAATTCTGCCTTGCACAAGTATACCACTCCATTTGCCCCAACAGCCGCCAAATTTGCTGCAGACCAAACATTCGCACGTCCGGTATTCGTTGACTGCAAAGCGGTTCGCATGCGCGTTCGTTGACCCTGAGTAAACATTTTAGAACAGTACGAATAGTCCATGTAATTCTCCACATTATCTCGCATATCAAATCCCCAATATGCATTGTCATTACTGCAGGTATTTGAATTTAATAAACAAGCTGTTACTCCAATACAGGTTGGTGTGTCTTGAACTTGATCACCATTCCCGGCACAACTTCCTGCGGTTCCAGGATTATTGTTTGAACCCCAAGTATGCGATAGATTTAACCAGTGTCCAACCTCATGGGTTAGTGTTCTACTTGTATTTACTGAACTCGTACCTATGGAACCAACATAATCATGTAGCACCCATATTCCATTGGTCATATTATTTGCCGAAAATCCGGAAGGATTTGTGGTATAACCAGCGGCACCACCAATCTCTCCACAAATAAAGACGTTCATGTATTTATTACCTGGCCACTGACCTTGATACACGTCATTTCCAGCCACAATTGCCGATACTTGTGCGTCGCCGTTTGAACCATCGTAACTTATGGGATTATAGGTTCTCGTAATTCCTTTGAAACAAGCGCCATTCGGTGCTTTTGTAGCCAATACAAATTCAACTTCGATGTCTGCAGGCATTCCAGCAAAATCCGGATGAACATTTGCCGTATCTGCATTTTGTTTACGGTAATCTCTATTCAAAATGTATAATGCATCCATGATTTGATCATCCGAAATATTTTCCACCCCATTCATGTGAAGTACATGAAAAACAACAGGGATTTTATAAATGGTCGCTTTTTCTGTATTTCCTTTTTTGGATAACATTTCAAACTCAGCATCGTCGAGTTCTTTTGCTTTAACGTACGCCGGATTCTTCATCAACTCAGCTTGTTTTTTGTGCTGCGTACAATATTCGATGTGCTCACCCTCGCGCATGTTCCCAGGGTCCAGGGCGCGTTTCTGTTGAGCAAACAACGTTGTTGAAAAAGTAAATAACGATAATAAAGCAAAGAATAGTTGTCTTCTTTTCATAGGAGTTTAGTTTTCTAGCAAAATAGTTGACGCTAAAATTAAGGAATAATTCATTTATTTTTTCAATAAACTTCATCTTAATTTGAATTTGAATTTACGAAAGTTATAAATGACTAATTTTGTTGAATGAAAGCAGTAAAAGCAATTCAAACACTTTCCATCTCGACTAAAGTGGTATTACCGAATGATACAAATACTTTAGGGAATCTTTTTGGCGGACAATTATTGGCATGGATGGATGTCATTGCGAGTGTTTCGGCCCACAGGCATTGTAAGCGTGTCGTTGTCACCGCATCAGTGAACAACGTTTCTTTTCAAAAACCCATCAATCATGCGTCCATCGTGACACTTGAGGCAAAAGTCTCTCGAGCTTTCAATTCATCGATGGAAATATTTGTAGATGTTTTTGTAGAAGACCACCTAACTGGTGCTCGTGAAAAATGCAACGAAGCGATTTACACATTCGTCGCCGTGGATCAAAATGGAGGTCCCATTCAAGTGCCTGAATTAATACCAGAAACACCAGAAGAAATTGAACGATACGAAGGGGCTTTGCGCCGAAAGCAACTCAGTCTGATTTTGGCAGGAAAAATGAAAGCGTCAGAAGCGACGGAATTGAAAAAACTATTTTTAGAAGACTAGTTCTCTTTTATACTAGCTGCGATTTCGGCTGCATTTTGTTGATTCATACAGGCAAAATGTTTCTTCGGACAAGACTCAAATCCAATTTTAGAGCACGGTCTGCAAGATAATCCTTTCACTTCAAATTGGTAATCATCTGATGCTCCATTTGGTCTGAACGGATACATGCCAAATGCTGGAACGGTATTTCCCCAAATGGAAATGATTTGAACATCGAAACTTGCAGCGATATGCATCATTCCCGTGTCGTTGGTTAATACACTTTTTGCCTGTGAAACAATGCTGGAAGATTGCAAAATGCTCCACTCGCCACATGCGTTTTCAATGTTTTTTTCCGGCAGCTGCTGCATGATCCAAGAAGCCATTTCCCGATCCATTTTTCCACCCAAAACAACAATGGAATCATGTGTTTTGCGCAAAATTTCCACCCACTTTTCTTTGGGCACTCGCTTCGTTTGAAACTGAGCTCCAATGGCAATGGCGACAAATGATTTTCCCAAAGATGGATAGCTATCTGCCATGTTCACTCGACTTTCCTCCGGAATAATAAAGCACTTATTTTCCTTTATTGGAGAATCAATATTTAACACCTTCAAAGTCGCCAAATAACGTTCTACAATATGCACATGAGGTAATGTATTCCACTTCAAAGTGGTGAAGAGCCATTTTTTGAAATTAAGTTTTGAAAAGCGTACTTTTTTCCCAGAAAGACCTGTGGTTAATCGCTTGGATCGCAAATTATTATGGAGATCAATCACCACGTCGAAGGATTCGCTTTTTAGCTCACGTTTGAACGCGGGAAATGAATCTGAAAGTAAATGTACGCGGTCAATGTGCGCAGAGGCACGCAATAACTCCTCAAATGTCTTTTTTGTCGCATAGTGAATTTCTGCTTGGGGAAATTCATGTTTGATCGCAGCCAACACGGGAAAAGTGAGAACAATATCACCAATGGAACTAAAGCGAACGACAAGTATTTTCAATTGATTTCGTTTTTTAATCCTTCGAAATTACAATTATTACTTGGGATTTGTGTTTTGAAATAGTACGCGGTTGGGATCTAACTGTGCTTCCAACTTTTCGAAAAAAGCTGGCCGATTTTCCATTTCAATGCAATCGATTGGACAAGAAAGCTGAAGTTCTTCGATGTAATCAAAATAGATGGTTTGTTGACTGACGCTTACTTTTCGCAGTCCGGCCAAATAGATTAAAATCACTTCTCTATCACTCACGAGAACCGCTTTTGAGGTAATTCCCACGCGGAAATGATGCTTGGCATTCACCACAAGAAAAACCAGAGACTCCAATGCGAAAAAGACCAAAACCAAACTGATGAATAGCGCTTGTTTGGTCACAATGTAATAGGAAATGGCCAAGAAAAAAAGCATGGTCGCTTCAAGACATGTGTACAATATGACACGTTGCTTGCGTTCCTTACTAATCTCACCATTCCATGCAAATTTATTGGTTTGAGCCGTCATTCTCACCCCCATCCATCGGCGAACGGAACGACGCAAACTAATGATGGCATAGATCATTCCAAGCACTAAAAAAACTTCGAAACGATACAATAATTTTCCGCCAGTTGTATTCAAAAAATCGATGGGCAAATCAAATCCAACGAAAACAGAAACGAGCATGGTTGGAAAGGTCACCACCAATAAAAGCACATTGATAAAACTATTCATTCGGAATCAATTTCAGTTTCATTTTCAATCCTTGAATGCGTTCTTGTGCATGCTTCACTTTTTTCTCAACGTCCGCACGTAATGCATCTGCTCCTTTTGATTTTGCAAAGAAACCAAGGTTGTTCTCTAGTAACATAATCTCTTTGTTTAAACCATCGATTTGCTTGCGAATATCATTTTTCTCGTATTGGAATAATTTGGCCCGATCCGGACTCGATTCCAAGTTGTCGATTTTGGCTTTAAATAAGATGTTTTCCTTTTCTTGTCCTTCCAGTTTTAAGGCTGCATATTTCGCGTCAATGGCCTTTTTAAAAGCTTGATATACGGTATTTTTATGTTTGATGGGCACTTGTCCCATTGCATTAAAACGGTCTTGGAAAGAACGCAATGATTGCAATGCTTCGTTTTTGTCGGCTGGCAAATTCCACGCTTCCAATTCAGCAATTAACTCATTTTTTGCACTGAGATTTGCCGCATTTGCATCATCTTGCTCTTTAAAATGTGCTTCTTTCGCTTCAAAGAAGACGTTGCATGCAGCACGGAATTCTGTCCAAAGTTTATTTTCAAATCGATGCCCCGCATTTCCAGATTCTTTCCACTGCTTTTGTAAACGAATGAGTTTTTCTGATGTATTTTTCCAATCCTGGGAATTGCAAAGTGATTTTGCTTCTTCAATTAACGCGCGTTTTTTATCCGCAATATCTTTGAATTTTCCTTCGATTTCCTTCGAAAAATCTTTCTTCGCTTGAAAGAAAACATCACAATGCTTTCTGAACTCTTGGTACACTTGTTCGTTTTCCTTTCTAGAACCAAAACCAATTTTTTTCCAAGCTTCTTGTAGCGCTAATACTTCTTTGGTTTTTTGGTCCCAATCTTTTGCTGTTTTGAGGCTTTCAATTTCACTGGTGATCGTTGCTAATTGTTGAATCAAGGCTTTTTTGGCATCGATATTTTCTTTTAAAACGACGCGTTGTTGTTCGTAATGCTCATTGAATTTCTCATACACTCCCCGAACCGTTTCCCAATAGGCATTTTTCAAAGATTCCCATTCTTCGTTCTGAACGGGTCCAATTTCTTCCCATTCGTCTTGAAGTGCACGCAAATTTGCCTCTGCTTCCCGAACCGGTAGATTGGCTGTGCGCAATTGTTTTAGCTTAAAAATCAGGGCTTCCTTCAACTGCTGATTACGTTTGTAATCATGGTCCTTCAATTCTTTGTAAATTTTAATGTTGTAAAAGAAAATCTCCAAAAGACGAGAATATTCTTTTTGAATCGCTTCGCGTTTGTCTCTTGGGATGTCCCCTACTTTCTTCCAGTTTTCGTGAATTTCCTTATAAGATGTGAAAGCTGAACCGATTTTTTCTTCGTTTTCAATGACATCTTTCAAGCGTTCAATGAGCGACTTTTTTTGCTTCAGGTTTTCGTTTTCAAGCGCGGATTTTAGTTCCACTTGTTTCTTGCGTTTTTCCTGAAAAGATTTATATGTCTCGAAAAATGCCTCCTTGATTGGACGATAATCAAGCTCTTCATAGCTTGATCCTTGATCAGCCGCCTCGAGGCGTTTCACCTGTTCGACACGTTCTGCCTCGATCATGAAGTCTTCGAACTCTTGTCGAAGTTCAGAAGCTTCGCGTCCCAATCCGATTAAATCTTCTGCTGCTTCTAGCGTTTGTATTTTTTCTTGAAAGTTAGTGAGTTCCATCTAGGTTCATTTCAAAGTTAGACAATGCTACAAATTGAGCAATTCGTGCATGGATATCATCCATTGTTATTTCCGTTAATCGTTGTGTTCCAAATTTTTCTACGCAAAAAGATGCTAAAGCCGAACCAGCAATGATGGCACGTTTCATGTTTTCAAAAGAAACATCATTCGTTGCGGCGATGTATCCCATAAAACCACCGGCAAATGTATCACCAGCGCCTGTTGGATCGAATACTTCTTCCAATGGCAACGCTGGAGCAAAGAAAATGTTCTCTTCATGGAACAATAATGCTCCGTGTTCGCCTTTTTTAATGATGAGGATTTTTGGTCCCATGGCACGAATAACTTTTGCAGCGCGAACCAAAGAATATTCTTTTGACAATTGACGAGCTTCTTCGTCGTTGATGATTAACACATCAATTTCCGCCATCGTTTTTTTCAAATCATCTAGGGCAATATCCATCCAGAAATTCATAGTATCCATCGCTATGAGTTTCGGACGTTTTGCCAAACGTTCAATCACCGTTAACTGTACTTGTGGACTCAAATTACCGAGCATCAAGTACTCTGCCTCTTGACTAGAAGCAGGTAGAATTGGATCGAAATCACCCAGAACATTTAGCTCCGTCACTAGGGTATCTCGAGAGTTCATATCGTTATGGTATTTGCCGGACCAGAAGAATGTTTTCTCGCCTTGCTTGATTTGAACGCCATCGGTATTCACACCACGTGATTTCAAATAATCCAGCGTTTCAGACGGAAAATCTTCTCCCACCACTGAAATTAAACCTTGCTCCTTTGCAAAAAAAGAGGATGCAATGGCAATAAAGGTTCCGGCTCCACCAACGATTTTATCCGTTTTTCCAAACGGTGTTTCAATAGCGTCGAATGCTACACTTCCTACAGTTACTAACTTCATACAATAAAATTGGACTGCAAAGATATGGAATTTCAGAGAGTGACTCTACAACTATTTGGATTTCTCCATTCCCCTTGGATGTGCTTGCGCATAAACCGCTGTTAATTGCGCAAAAGAATTATGGGTGTAGACTTGTGTAGCGGATAAATTTGCGTGTCCGAGCAAGTCTTTTAAGGTCTCTAATCCTGTTCCTCGGTTTAACAAATGTGTGGCAAAAGTGTGACGTAAAATATGCGGGCTTTTCTTATCTGCACTGGTTAAGGTTCCTAGAATTGCATTAATTTTTCGGTAAACGAACGTTGGATATAAATCCTTGCCATTTTCTCTCGTAAACAACTTGATGGAATCAATGTGCATTTTGCGCTTCATGTTTCGAAACAACTGAATGGTTTGAGAAAGTTCGTGGGAAATTGGAATCAAGCGCTCTTTGTTGCGTTTTCCGAGCACTTTGATGTATTGCTCGCTCACATCTGTGTCTTTTAGTCCGATGAGCTCGCTCAGACGAATTCCTGTTTGATAAAATAATTCAAACATGAGTTCATCTCGCACTCCATTAAAATCACTGGAAAAAAGCTGACTTGTTTTCTGACTTGCTAGTTCGGATTCTTTCACAAAAACAGGTAGGCGTTTTTCGTTTTTCGGTCCTTGGATTTTAAGCATTGGATTCCCGCTAATCTTCGCTTCTTTTCGAAGCCATTTAAAATAGGTTCGAAGGGAAGCTAATTTTCGATTCACACTTCGGTTACTTATTCCCGCATCAATTAAGGCAACAATCCAACCGCGAATAACAAAGGCATTGACTTCTTCCAAGTCTGCAAACGATTTCAATGCGGCAAATTCTATGAATTGAAGTATGTCATGTTCATACGCTCCGATGGTATGCGTTGAATATCTTTTTTCAAAGGTTAAATATTGAAGGAAACTTTGGAGCATAAAAAAAGGAGCTATTGCTCCTTTTTAACGAATATCTTGAACATAAGGTTACAGTTCAGCTGACTGCATTCTTTGTTTGTAAGCAGCTCGGATGATTTCCTGGCGACGAGACACAGATGGTTTAATAAACTCTTTACGTCCACGCAATTGTTTCATCACATTTGTTTTCTCGTACTTTTTCTTGTACTTCTTCAATGCTCTTTCGATGTTTTCGCCTTCTTTAATTGGAATGATCAACATATGCTATAATTTACATTTAAACTTAGGGTGGCAAAGATAGGATATTAATCCTAATTGACAAAAATTTATTTCAATATTTCTCGAGAAATTACCAATTTCTGAATTTCCGAGGTTCCTTCCCCAATCGTCATCAATTTTGCATCGCGTAAAAACTTCTCAGCAGGATACTCTTTTGTGTAGCCATAACCACCCATAATCTGAACGGCTTCGTTTCCGCATTTTACGGAAACTTCCGATGCAAAATACTTTGCAAAAGCACCTTCTTTCGTCATCTGAAGTTTGTTGTTTTTGCGATATGCCGCTTGGAAAGTTAAAAGTTCCGCAGCTTCTACTTGCGTTTTCATGTCGGCCAATTTAAAAGCGATGGCCTGAAATTGAGCAATGGGATGTCCAAATTGTTCGCGTTCTTTCGCATATTTTACAGAGGCTTCAAATGCACCTCGTGCGATGCCACAGCTCAAGGAAGCAATGGAAACACGTCCGCCATCTAAGATTTGCATGGCTTGTTTAAAACCTTCCCCAACATTTCCAATGACATTTTCCTGTGGAACACGGACATTGTCAAAGATGAGTTCTGCCGTTTCACTCGCTCGAACACCCAATTTATCTTTGATTTTGACGGCAGAAAATCCTGGCATTCCTTTTTCGATGATAAATGCTGTGATGCCATTTGAATCCAATAATTCACCAGTACGAACTAAAATCACTGCGACATCGCCACTTAATCCATGAGTGATCCAATTTTTTGCACCATTGATAATCCAATCGTTGCCATCTTTCACTGCTGTGGTTTGCATGCGCATGGCGTCAGATCCGGTGTTGGCTTCGGTTAATCCCCACGCACCAATGAATTCACCGGAAGCAAGTTTTGGTAAATATTTCTTTTTTTGTTCTTCATTACCATGGTAATAAATATGACCCGAACACAAAGAATTGTGCGCAGCCACACTCAACCCGATTCCACCACATACTTTTCCTAACTCCATCAATGCCGTCGCATATTCGAAATAAGAGAATCCAGATCCACCGTATTCTTCTGGAATAAAAATTCCGAGAAGTCCGAGTTCACCCATTTTTTTCATGGTTTCCACTGGGAAATGCTCATCGGCATCCCACTGCTTGTAATAAGGTTTGATTTCCTTTTCAGCAAAGTCACGCACCATTTGAGCGATCATTGCTTGGTTTTCATTTTGAGAGAAATTCATGTTGTTGTTGATTGATGTTGATGTTATAATTTTCTAATACGAAATAAGACTATGATTGTTTTCTGAATATGCATTTAATTTTTCTTGTCCATTTAAAAAACTGAGTTCCACCAGAAAACTGAATCCAGCAACAACTCCGCCGCTTTTTTGAATGAGTTCTGCTGCCGCAGCTGCGGACCCTCCTGTTGCCAAAAGGTCATCGTGAATTAAAACACGCTGGTGCTCACTCACCGCATCACTGTGCATTTCGATCACCGCACTTCCATACTCTAACTCGTAAGCATGTTTGATTTTTTTGTACGGAAGTTTCCCTTCTTTTCGAATTAAAATAAAGGGGACACCAAGTTTGATTGCCAGGGGAAAGCCGAACAGGAATCCTCTACTTTCAATCCCCGCGACCGCGTCGATTTGCTGATCTTTGAAGCTTTCAACTAAATGATCCAAAACATCAGCAGATAGGTTTGCATCTAACATGATGGTAGAAATATCTTTAAAAAGGATGCCTGGCTTTGGGAAATCGGCCACATCTCGAATGCTTGATTTTAATCGTTCTGCTATGTTCATACCTACAAAGATAGGTAAGGTCGGACTTTTTCAAATGTTTCTTGATCAATAATTACGGATTCTTTGATTTCATCAATGGATTTATACCCTCCTTTTTGCACTCGCATCTTGACAATTGAATTTGCCTGATTCCAATTTAAGTAAGGATGTGCCTGCAATTTTTCAGCTGTTTCGCTGTTAATATGCAAGAGTGTTAAATTTGTTGCGGCACAACTAAACTCGGCTTGAATTTGCTCATATAGTTCTGGGGTCATTTTCCATACTTCTTTTAATTGTTCCTTGCGAGAGAATCCGCCTAATTGCGAACGATATTTCAGTATTTGCTTTGAAAAAAAAGGTCCTATTCCTTTTACTTCAGACAACTCCTGTTCATTCACCTGATTTAAATCAAGGGTCACATTGGTGCGCTCAGATTTCAACGCCATTTTTTTACTACCTTCTGCTTCCGTCGGATACGAAGTAAATTCCTTGATGTTTTCAAAAACCTCCGGTGGGATAAACTTAATTCCTTGTAATTCCTGATTTGAGTGGATGCCTCTCTTTGCGATTTTCAGCACCACTTCCGCTTGTTTTTCACTCAGTCCAAAGAACATCCATTCTTGCTTCGTCAATTCATTTGGATCAAAAAACTTTGTTGGTTTGTGCTTCACAATGGCCTTTTTCGCAAACCAACGGTTTTTATTAAATCGATTTCTTTGTGGGAAATGTCGGTACTTTTTATGCCACGTTTTTTCTGCAACATAAGGGACTATTTCCAGTTCAAACCCTTCCTTCTCGTCTGTAAAAAACTGAAGAACACGAGGTGCAAAAATAATGACGGTTGATAAAAAGATTAAAATCCAAACACCACGCTGGTGTCGCTTGGATACATCAAAAGGATTTCCTTGATACATAGCTGCTCAAAAAATGAAGTCAAACATGAAATTCAAGTAATCTTTTCCCTCAGGCTAAACGCTGAAAGAACATAAAAAGTATATGGCTATGCTTTTTTTCTATTAGCGATGAGGTAAACCGGTATGCCCAATAAGACAATTAATAGACCCATTCCAGCATTGCGCAAATCATACACCAATAAGTCAACACAAATTGCCGCCGTAATCAAGATGTACAAGGCAGGAATAACAGGATACCCAAATGCTTTGTAAGGTCGCGCTGCATCAGGTTCTTTTTTGCGTAGGATAAATATGCCGAAAATCGTAAGTATGTAAAATAACAAACTTGCAAAGGTACTATAGACTAACAAGTCTCCATATTTGCCCGACAGACATAAGATGCTTGCCCAAATACCTTGAATCCACATGGCACTACTTGGGACATTGAATTGATTCAATTTTTTTGCTTGTTTGAAAAATAGTCCATCTTTAGACATGGCATAAAACAAGCGAGAACCGGCTAGAATCAATCCGTTATTGCAACCAAAAGTAGAAATCATGATGAGTGCCGCCATGAACATGATTCCTGCTCCTCCAAACATGATCGACGCAGCCCCGGCCCCTACTCGATCATCCGTCGCAAACATAATCCCTTGCCCAAAAGCATCCGTTGCATTTGGATCTCCACCTTTGGGAAGAAGTGCCAAATATGCCAAATTCGCGAGAATGTAAATAGCCGTAACAATGGTGGTTCCGAAAAACAAACTTTTTGGAATGTTCTTTTTGGGATCTTTAATTTCCCCTGCAATGAAGGTGACATTATTCCAGGCATCAGAAGAGAAAAGTGAATTGATGATGGTCGCGCCTAAAGCACCCATTAAAGCGAATCCACTCAGCGGAATCGTATCCAACGCTCCACTTGGTAATTTAACTGTTTGATATGCATCCCACATGTGATCAAAATTCTGTGCAAACACATCGGTTTTCAATCCAATAGCAAGACCCAATACAATGAGTGCAAATAAGGCCAAAAGTTTTGCAGATGTAAATATCAACTGTAATATCTTTCCATTTTGAACACCCCTTGCATTTAATACTGTCAAAGAAATAATGCTAAAAATGGCCAGAATTTGACCATAGGAGATCGTAAAAAAAGAAGTTTTCAAAAAAAGACCATTCAATTCAGGAAAGAACACACCAGCATACTTTGCAAAGGCGACAGCAACTGCTGCAATCACTCCTGTTTGAATGACGGTGAAAACGGTCCATCCATAGAGGAAGGACATCATCTTACCATAGGCACGTTGAATGTAGACATATTGTCCTCCAGCATTTGGCATCATTCCTGCGAGTTCACCATAACTCAAGGCAGCAAAAATGGTAATTAAGCCAGTCAGGACCCAAAGCACAATCATCCATGCGGATGAGCCTATGTCCCGCATCATTTGGGCAGTAACAATAAAAATTCCCGATCCGATCATGGATCCTGCAACAAGTAGTGTTGCATCCATTAATCCAAGTGATTGCTTCAATTTCGTTTCCATGGCTTCTGGTTTAGCTTAAAACAAAACTGTCTCTCCGAGTGAACGAAAAGACAGTTTATTATTTGATCTGTAGACAATAAATTAGTTCTTTGGATGTAAGTGCGAATTTTTTCGGCTGTAGGTAAAGTAAATGATTAACCCAATTGCCATCCACAATCCTGCGGCTTGAAGCGTTGCAAGATCGAGAGAAACAATCATTGCTGTACAAACTAGCACTCCTAAAATTGGTACTACTGGAACCAATGGGGTTTTAAATGGACGTTTCAATTCAGGATTGCTTTTACGCATGATCAAAATTCCAACACATACAAGGATGAATGCAAACAAGGTTCCAAAAGAGGTTAAATCTCCCGCAACACTTCCTGGAACAAAGGCAGCAAATGCACCTACGAAGATGAATAACATCCAATTGGCGATGTATGGAGTTTGGAATTTCGGGTGCAGTTTTCCGAAAGCTGCTGGAATGAGTCCATCTTGACTCATAGAGAAAAATACGCGGCTTTGTCCCATTAACATCACCAGGATCACCGAAGAGAATCCAGCTAAAATGGCTAAGGTCACTCCTGTTCCCAACCACTCATATCCTGCCATGTAGGTTTTGATGGCATATGAAACAGATGCTTCTTTACCGGCTGTTGCGAATTCACTCCAATTTGCCACACCGGTTAACACATGTCCGAAAAGAATGTAGAGAACCGTACAAATCGCTAATGACCCAAGAATTCCAATAGGCATATCGCGTTTTGGATTTTTTGCCTCTTGCGCTGTCGTACTTACGGCGTCAAATCCAATGAACGCAAAGAAAACAATCCCCGCTCCACCAAGGACGCCGCCCCAGCCCCATTTGAAAAATCCTTCGTGACCAAAAGTACCTTCAGGAATCAAATAAGGTGTGTGATTTTCCGGCTTAATGAATTGCCATCCAATAACAATAAAGACCAATACGATGGCTACTTTCACGAAAACGATAATGGCATTTACTAAAGCAGATTCTTTCGTGCCTTTGATTAATAACAAAGTTAAGGCCAACAGGATAATCAGTGCCGGCGCATTGATGAATCCGCTTGTAATCGATACTTTAGATGCGATTTCCGAGGGTAAATTTTCATATTGTGCCGCACTCAAAATGCCTTTTTCAATTCCCTCCCAATGTCCTGGTAGTGACTGAATTTGTGCCACCATCTCCTGAGAAACTTTGTACATACTTTCGAACGGTGAATGACACCATTCATATGGAATCGCATTTCCAAGGAGGTTGTTGAGGTACTCACTCCATGCAATGGAAACCGTTGCTGCTCCGAGTGCATATTCCATGATCAAGGACCAACCGATAATCCATGCTACAAGTTCACCCATGGTCACAAACGAGTACGCGTATGCACTACCTGAAATAGGAATCATCGATGCAAATTCCGCATAACAAAGTCCTGCCAAAGCACAACCGAAAGCCGCAATAACAAAGGAAATCGTAACTCCAGAACCTGCGGCCTCTGATGCCGCTGCTGCAGTTCTAACGAATAAGCCTGCACCAATAATGGCTCCAATTCCTAGTGCAATTAAACTACCCGCACCGAGCGTGCGTTTCATTTGACTATTTTCGGCTTGCGCCAATAAATCGATTAGTGATTTTTTTCTCCAAAGTGACATAGCTTGAATTTAGTGAAAACAAATATATCATTTTCAGTCTAAATGGCAATACATAAAACTAGCGAAGCACTTTTACAATAAATCTAAGGTTTCTTCGAGCGACTTTGGACGGTAACCGAGCACGTTTTCTGCTTTGCTTAAATTAAATCCAGTTTTTGGTGGACGCACAGCCGGCTGATTTAAAGTGGAGCTATTCGTTCGTTTGACCTGAGACATCGGTAATTTATAGTGTTGAGCGATGCGTTCTACCAAGTTGAAAATAGACATGGTTTCTGGTCCAGCTATGTGAAAAATGCCTTTCTCATTTAACTCACAAATGCGAATACAGGCCCAAGCTAAGTCATCTGCCCATGTTGGAGCACGAAACTGATCGTCGATAATCGATAATTCTTGTCCTTTTTGTAAGGCCTCTTTTGCCCAAAGCACAATATTGGATCGCGACAAGTTTTTCCCAGTACCATAAACGATAATGGTACGTACAATGGAATAACTCAAGTTTGGTAATGACATTACCAACTTTTCACCTTCCACTTTTGACTTTGCGTAGACAGAAAGTGGATTTGGCGTGTCTGTTTCAACATAATTGCCTTTTGCGCCGTCAAAAACGAAATCGGTTGAAAGTAATTGAAAGTGTACACCCATTTTTTGACAGGCATTGGACAAGTAACGAACAGCGTCAACATTGATTTTTTGACAAGTCAAGGGGTCAAGTTCACACGCGTCAACGTTGGTCATCGCAGCTGTATGAATCACATGCGTGGGATTAAAATTTGCCAAGACACGTTGGATTTCCGCTTGATCAGTAATGTCCATGGAGCAATAAACAGTTGTCGGACAATCATCATTTCTATTGCTACCTAGCGAAGTTGCTAAAAATGAAATATTCGCATTTAACAGTTGTTGAACGATTTTCTGCCCCAACAGACCATTGCTTCCTGTGACTAATATTCTCATAAATCCCAAATTGATTTCTTTTGTTTATGCTGTAATTTGAAGTAGTGTTTGTGCTCCAAAATCCAAGCCATAATCAAATAAAGAAGGATTGGGGAACCTATGCCTATGAATGAAAAATAAATAAATCCAAGTCGCACTTTACTCGTTCGAATTCCAAGGCGTCGAGCCCACCATTCACAGACTCCAAAGGATTGCATTTCAAAGAAAAAAATGATTTTTTGTAGCAGTCGTCTCATGATTTTAAAAGCTTTTGCCCGACGCAACATTGCAGGCATTTATTTTGAGTACAAAATTGCTGATAAATTTCCAAATTAGCTTGCGTCTCGAATGCATTTTTAGCATGGATTCCAATGTGCTTCCAATGGCGCGTATTTCGATTTTTTTCGGGTGAAATTTGCTGTAAGTATTTCATCCCCTTTAATATTCCAGACGACCTTTCTTTTTCTACTTGCTTTTTAAAGATTTCAATGTAGGCAATGGCATTGATGCGAATATTATTCTGAAGTAGTGAATTCTCAATGCCTGCTGTTTCAAATCCTACTGACCAATTAACCTCCGACTGTATTTTCGAATGATCATTCTCAAAAAAATACCAGCGTATCAAACGTAACCAAGAAAGGACCCTTTTCCGAATTTTCGATTGAAGCAAAAAGTTTTTACTTTTCCAACCTTGTTGATTTGAATGAATAATTTCTATTAGTTCCCCTTCCGATTTGTTGACATGCCAGACCAAAGGAACTTGTTGCGATAAAATCTCAAAAGAAAGGGCATTGGTTTTAGTGCCAAAAGCCATTGAAAGCAATCGATAAACAGATTCCTTCGTAAGACCAGTCCCAAACGCCTCTTGAAATTTTCGATTTAAGCGCAGTTGTATCGCTAAATGCTGCATTTCCCTGTGGCTAGGCAGAAATTCGCTTAAACGCTTTCCGCAGGATATTTTTGAGGCTTTGTTCCAATCATAATACTTCGGAAAACTAAATTCTCCTTGCAAGTATGGTTTTAACTCTAAAGTTGGTAAGACAGAACCACGGACAAATACCTCTTGATCGTGTTCATGGACTACGTGTAGAATGACATTTTCATAGGACTGATCTTGATGATGTCGGTGTTTATACCAATCCGATGATTTCAAATGAAATTCTATGGAACCAAACCATTTCAAGCCATCAAAATAAATTTCTGCCAATTGAAAATCAGGACCACTTCCTGCAATGTTCCAAATACCCGTTTGAATGATCGTAATGGGAGAGCCACTTGTTAAACAAAAGAGGTGGAAAGGTAAGCGTTTGTTTTGCCAAAGTTGTTGTAGGTGATGCTCAATCAAAGTATTCTGTTTTGAATACTTTAAGTTACAAAAAAAAGGCGCTCAGTAGAGCGCCTTTTTCATTATCTCGGTAGTGGTTTAAACACTGAGTATTCTGGATTCGCCGGTGGGGCTGTTGCAGGATTGAAATCAGTTCCTGTAATTTTAGCTGTGGTACGTCGATTGATCTGATGTAATTTTTGGAATTTTGCAGGGTCACTCGTTTTAAACTGGTTAATGTAAGCTTCTGTTAAGATAACTTTTTGACCATTTTCGTCCTCCCATGTTGCAGGCTCAGACTCTCCCTTGCCAACTGGACGAATGCGACGAGCATCGATTCCTTTTTGCTCCACTAAGTATTTGTAAACTGCTTTTGCACGATTTTCTGACAATACTTGATTTTTAACGTCTGTGTCACGAGCATCTGTGTGTGAGAATAAATCAATTGTAATATTCGGGTACTCGCGCAACATGCTATCCAAGAATTTTAACGAGTCCAAACTCATACAAGTCGCATCGTTGATGAATGTCCATTGGCTAACAGGGTAACGAACTTCCGGTGTTCTGATCTCTCCAATCGGCAACAATGGCATTTCAAGGATAAACGTTTGACTTTGGTCTAATCCAACTGTGCTGAATTTTGCACCACGTTTATCTTCGTAATAACCTTCCTTCGCTGCTTTCAAGGTGTAATCTTTTCCTACAAGAATCCAACGGCTCTTTTTATCTGGTTTCTCATTCCAACTAACTTTACCACGTGCATCGGTTGTCCCTTCCCACGTCGTGCCATCAGATACAGTTACTGTTACTTTGGCGCCAGCTAATTTTTTCGTCTTTTTACCTGATTCATATACAATGACACGAAGGTCATACAAATTTGGTGGAATCGAATAGCTCCAAATGTCTGATGTATATTCATTACTTGATGATGTTTTGCGTTCTGAGGTAAAGAATCCTGTTCGTCCATCAAAATCACACATTCCGTAATCGTTTCCTTGAGAATTGAATGGAACGCCCATGTTTTTTGTTCCTGACCATTTGTTTTCATCGCCTTGTTTTTGAGCAACGAAAATATCTAAACCACCAATTCCTGGAAGACCATCACTGGCGAAGTACAATTGACCTTTTGGACCAATGGAAGGGAACAATTCATTTCCTGCGGAATTAAACATAGCACCCATGTTGTGCGGAACAGAGTCCCACATTTTTGAACGTTTGTCATAGGTAACGTACCACAAATCGCGTCCACCAAAACTTTTTTCTCCGTTTGCACTCTCCGTCATATCCGAAGCAAAAATCAACATTTGATCATCAGGAGTTAAGCATGGATGTCCAACGGAAACAGTATCGTTTGTTTTCAAAGAAATTTTCATTGGATTCTCGAATTCTTCTCCACTGAGATCAGCTTTCCAAATTTCACAACCCAAATCCATTTTTTCTGCATTTGGACATCTTGTGAAATACAAAGTTTTCTTTCTTGAATCAAAACAAGCAGTTCCTTCGTTTTGTGTCGTATTCACCACTCCTTTCGTATCGATTGATTTTACGTTTGTTGGATTCCCATTTACGTCATATTCCGCGCTGAAGATATCCATGTATTTTTGACCAGAAATTGGATCGCGATCTGAACCAGTACACTCATCTCGACTTGTTCCAAAGTAAATGATTTTTCCTTTTTTGTCACCAAAAGATGGTGCCATGTCATATTGTTTCGAGTTGATTTTATCTTCACACTTGATCACATAGTTTGATTCTTCCGATTCAAAATCTCTGTATTTTTCAATAGCAGCCATTGCATCTTCCAATTCTTTTACTCGAGATTTTGGCGCAAGTCTTTTGTATTCGCGGTAACTTTTCAAAGCGTTGTCATACTCCTTCAACATGCGTTGCATGTCACCTCTGTAGAAATACACTTCAGGAACAACGTCAAAATACTTCAACTCGATACAGGTTCCATACCATTCATTTGCTTTATCATATACTTGCATGTTTCTATACGATTCAGCGATTTTGAATGCCATGTCACCTTTTTGACGGATTGTGCCTTTGTATCCTAATGTTTTATAAGCATCTTGACAAACTTTGATGGCTTCAAAATAGTTACCAGAATAATAGGTATCATTGGCCTTTCTGATGTATTTTGGCTCGGGTGTGTTTTGTCCAAATGTAAACTGAGCAAAGGAAAGCGTAAGAAAAGCTAAAATAAAAAATTGTTTCATAAAGCGTGGTTTAAGCTTAGATATTTATCCAAGGAAAGCAAAAATAAGAAATATTTATTTAAAATCCGAACAATATTTCCTCCATCGATCGAGGAGTTCAGTGAATCCCGCTGGCAACGCTGAATCAAACTCAAGGTATTGCTGAGTGCTCGGCTGAATGAACCCGAGGGTTTTTGCATGTAAGGCTTGTCCGGGTATTAACTCCATACAATGTTCAACGAATCTTTCATAGCTTGACGACCTTGTGCCTTTCACTATGCGATTTCCACCATATTCCAAATCGTTAAAAAGAGGGTGTCCAATGGACTGAAAATGCACACGAATTTGATGAGTTCTTCCCGTTTCTAATTTGCATTCAATGAGTGTCACCAACCCAAATCGCTCCAAAACCTTGTAGTGAGTAATAGCCGTTTTACCATGGTCTCCTTCCTTGAAAACGGCCATGACTTTACGGTTTTTCAATGATCGTCCGATGTTTCCTTCGATTGTTCCGTCATGCGCTATGTCACCCCAAACCAATGCATGGTAACGTCTTTCCGTTGTCCGATTATAAAACTGCTTAGCTAATTCTACCAATGCAAGTTCTGTTTTTGCGATTAACAGTAGTCCTGTGGTATGCTTGTCAATGCGGTGAACCAAACCTGGTCTTCCGAAATAATCTTTGGGGGGACTAGGTAAATTTTGAATGTGATAAACAAGTGCATTCACCAAGGTTCCGGTATAGTTCCCGTAGCCCGGATGGACCACCATATTTGAGGGCTTATTGACCACTAATAAATCATCATCTTCATAAGCAATTTCGATGGGAATGTCTTGCGGAATCAATTCGATTTCTCGCACAGGATACGGCAGGACAATCGAAATTTCATCTCCCGGTTTGACCTTAAAGTTTTGCTTAACTTTTTGTCCGTTTACGAGGATATTTCCATTTTTCGCAGCAATTTGAATCTTGTTTCTCGAAGTATTCGCCATGCGATCAATGAGAAACTTATCAATGCGAATGACGACTTGACCTGGGTCAGCTTTAAATCGATGGTGCTCAAAAAGTTCTTCTTCCTCGTTTTCAAGGTCGCTTACTGCATCTTCATTCATTGCTTGATGAACTTAATCGGTTGTGCAGAAATGGTAGGAATAGACACGAAGTACATCCCAGCTTGAAAACTTGTCAAAGAAATAATAGAATCAGTACTAGACAACATGAGGCGCCCCGATGCATCGTAAATATATTTCATTTCTCCAGTCAGATTTACTTCACTTTGAAATTGAATTTCATCCATGGCTGGATTCGGGTAACAGGTGAATGATTTGACAGGGTTCGGTTTGCTTAACCCTAAAATTGGATCCAAAGCCGTGGAAAAAATTGGGCGCATCATGGCACTTCCTGGAAAAGGTGAGCTCATCCAAGAACCACCACCATCTACACTAAATTTAATTTGATCAGAGTGGTCGGTGTTGCGATCCAATCCTAAGTTCAATCGTTGTTGATCCAATTGTCTCCAACCTACGAAGAATTTTTTGGGGCACGCTATTTTGGCAGTATCAGGGAAGTAATAATGAATGTACTGATTCATCTCCGTGCCATAAATTGGATTTCTGGTATGGAAAATATCATCCTCATAGAGCACTTGGCCTGGATTTCCAGTTCCATCAGCAGCCCATACAGTCAATAAAAACAGTTTATTACTAACATCGGTTACAGATGGGACGAAATCCATCGCTACCCCAATTAAGGAATCTGCCTCATATGCTTCAAAACCTATGGCTAAACGAGACTGCACACCAGTTGGGCCAAAAGCCGCTTCCGCACTACCATCATCGTAACTATAATAGTTGTAGAAGAGTTGTTGAAACGATGAATGGTCATTGTTAATGTCATTTGGAAATTGAGCAGACACAGTTGTTAAAATATCAAATGATTGAGTGTCACCTGTCAAATTTCTTGGGAAGTCTGCACCACTTGATAAATCATGATATGACGTATGGGTGGTTCTAGGCTGGTAATTAATTTGTTGTTCAGCTAACGTGAATCCTTGCAAGGTAAAGGTTCCATAGTTGGTGGCACCTTGGGAGAAAACAATGCTACCGTTTTGATAATTCTCCGGATTCGGACTTCCGTTGTGCACCTTCACCATCAGCGCATCGTTCATTTTATTCTCTGTTGAATTCTTGTAATGGTCCCACGGTACAGAGGTGTAAGTTTTTAATAAGGAATTGATTGGATACACTAACGCAAAATCTTTGAATAGCGTATCTGCTAAAAAAGATTGTGTGCGCAAATGAACATAATCAATGTGAAAATGATCCAAGGCACCCGCTAAGGAACCGTAGTTTTTAAACCTGAATTGGAATCCTTTTTTGAAATATTTTGCATCCTTTATCGCGATATGAACCGCTTTGAAAGCATAGCTCGTATCTCCATTTATTGCCCAAACTCGAAACCATTGATCCAAATCCTTCGCATACAATTCCAAAACCAAAGAGTCTCCTTGTTCAGGAATATCACCCAAGCCTTCTGGTTGAACCAGAAAAGATAGATACAACGAATCGGCTGCTGTATATGGCGCCAAGTTCAATGGTTTACATGTTAAGCGATCCGCATAATTTGTCACAGTTGTTCCGATTTGATAAGGATATCCGTATTCGTTTAGCCCATCAAAAGTAGCAACTCCCAAAGAGCGGGGATCTGCACCAAATCGCTCGTTTAAATATGCTTTATGGTCCAACCATATTGCATTTGGATCGGCAAGGTTTGCGAAAAAAACACGTGCTGAATCTTGAAAATAGGTTGGATTAGTTACCCAAACAGTATCCGAAATGTCTGGTACACCAATGGTGTCGTAAATGTAAAAAGGTGGATACAAATCTTCCGTTTGATAGTTGACCGGAAAACTAGTAAAATCTGCTACTTTAACGGGTGTCGTAGCAAAGATACTATCGACAAATAAACCTGTTGTACTATCATAGGTTCGTTTGAATGTAACACCATTTGTAAAACTTGCCGTTGCCCCAAAAGGAATCATCGTAGTTGGATTCAACAGACGGTAATACAACTGATTGGTGACACCTGGGTCATTGAAATTCGCTCCGTATAATTGAAACTTGTTTGTTGAAAAATCATCAAACAAAGGCAAGTT
Source organism: Crocinitomicaceae bacterium (assembly GCA_024643555.1). GTDB lineage: Bacteria > Bacteroidota > Bacteroidia > Flavobacteriales_D > Crocinitomicaceae > UBA952. The sequence goes on from JAHEMQ010000117.1 coordinate 31,674, forward strand.
TAAGGTATCTGACACATAACTAAAGGTACTATCAATATTGGTTATTCCTGATTTTAATTGCTGCTCCGGACCATTTAAAAATAAATTTCGCGTAATCGGCCCCATTTCCAATTTTTGGGCAAATGAAAAGGTGGCAAGCAAGGAAAAAAACAACAGGAGTTTCATGACTAATCTGGTATTTCAATGTCGGAAAGTGAACGTTTCATCGACAACGTAAATTGTGTTGATTTAAATACGGTAGACCCTTCTATAAATTCAGGTGTTTGGCTAAAAATGATTGCCGCTGAAGAATCTTGAGAGTTGGCGCAATCTGGACAGACAAATGAATATGAAGTTACACCGAGTGTATCCATAATGAAACGGGCATCCGCCATCGATAACCCGACAAAATTTGGAATAGGAATCGGCTCACCTTGATCGTTTTGTCCAACAACAAGTGTAACAATTGCACCAATTGGAATGCGGTCCCCTTCTTTGATTCGTCTTCCTCTAAACAATTGGTCTAAAACCGATCCATTTGCCTCACTGGTTGGACGATACTGAATGCTAAATCTCAGTCCTCGTTGTTCTAAAATACTCTCGGCAAATTGCAACTGCTTGTGAACCAAGCTAGGCATCTCGACCATTTGAGATCGTTTCGTTAATCTTAAACCAATGATTCTTCCGGATTTCACATGAACTTTGGAAATACTTGTCGGCTCAACCAATTGCTCTACGACTGTTCCTTCCGGAGATTTAGGGTCATAAATGCTGTCTAGGATTTGATATTGCAAGTCCAATTCCTCGATTTTCTTTTTTGCCTCTTCCCCATTCATTCCGACAAGGTTAGGAACGATAATTTTTTCACCATGATTTGTGGCTAAATCCAAATATAGGACGGTTGCAAAAACAATTACTAAATAAAACAAAATGACCAAGCCAATTTGCTTGAGAAAATATTTTGTTAGAACAAAATTCTTAATTTTTTGAAACACTATTTTTACTTTTTCGATAGTCAAAGTTAAGCTTTAGTTTTATTACTGAACACTAGAAGTTTGGTGAAAGTGCATGAGAGCGGTAGAAATCTTCAATGTGCTCAACGGCTTCTTCCGCAGAATCTACCACTTTGTAAAGTTTCAAGTCGTCCTTAGAAATATTGTTTTCCTTCCACAGCATGGTTTCTTCTACCCATTTCAAGAGGCCACTCCAATAGGATGTGCCCACCAACACTACCGGACGCTTGGTGATTTTTTTTGTTTGGATAAGTGTCATCGCCTCAAAGAACTCATCTAGTGTTCCGAATCCACCAGGAAGAATTACGAATGCTTGGGAATATTTTACAAAAATGACCTTTCTCACAAAAAAATAATCAAATTCCAAATTGTGTTCTTGATCAATATATGGATTATGGTTTTGTTCAAACGGCAAGTCGATGTTCAATCCTACCGACTTTCCTTTGGCCTGCTGCGCGCCTTTGTTAGCGGCCTCCATCAGTCCAGGTCCTCCGCCCGTAATGATACCGTATCCCGCTCGCGCTAATTGATCCGCAATGTCAACACCTAACTGGTAGTATGGATTGTCAACCTTTGTCCGAGCGGAACCAAAAATAGAGACGCAAGGTCCAATTTTCGCCATGCGGTCATATCCTTCGACAAATTCAGACATGATTTTAAAAATCGACCAACTATCGTTGCTTTTAAATTCATTCCAATCTTTTTGTGTCTGTTCCATAGCGTTAAGGTAAAACTTTCAAACGATTGAACCTCAGAAAAATTGTATAAAATGGTTATTTGAGTACCTTCACCTCAAACATGGTTGGCCAAAATTTACCGGTCATGTACATTTTCTTTGTTCCTGGGTGATAGGCAATTCCATTCAACACTTCCCCATTTCCCTTGCCTTCGTTGACCAAGTTGGTCGCATCGATGATCGCCAAAACTTTACCGCTAGAAGGATCTATCACAGCAATTTCATTCGATGTCCAAACGTTGGCATAAATTAATCCATCGACAAACTCTAGCTCATTCAAACGTGCAATCGCCCCTTCGTTGGTGTATACCTCAATGGTTTTGACGATTTCGAAATTTTTTGGATTGCGTACAAAGATGCGTTCAGATCCATCGGACATGTACAAGTATTTTCCATCGTTACATATTCCCCAACCTTCCGTGGTATAGGCAAATTCCTTTGTGTTTTTTAAAGTTTCTTTGTCGTAAACCAAACATTGATGGTTTAACCAAGTCAGCTGAAACAATTGATCTCCAAGAATGGTAATACCTTCACCAAAATGACTGGCATCCAATCCAATTTTTGCACCTTGTTCGCCCGTTTTAATATTCACTTTAGCGACAATTGAAGCCCCATTTTGATTAGGGTCTCCCGTTCCTTCATACATTTGATCACCAGAAAAGGCAAGTCCTTGCGTAAAGCTTGTTTCTAAATGCGGGAATCTGTTGACAATTTCCAATTTCCACTTTTCTGGAACGATGTCCGATAGGATCCGTACATTTCGAATTTCCGTGAAAAACTGGCCTTCTAAATCCACACCATGAATCTCCATTTCATATGCCCCGACTTGATAATTCTTTGAGTCTAAGGAAATGATTTCCTTTTCTTTTGGTGCAGGCCATTTTTGTATGGTTTTCCCGCCGAAGGTTACAACTAGGTTTTTAACTTCTCCATTGGTTTGAATGGGGATATTGACTACTTCACCATAACGAATTGCCAAGTTATCTGTGAATCCAAATTGAAATGGAGATTCTGTTGATTCGGATTTCTTTAAAAATATCGGCACAAGGTATCCACCTAATAATCCGAGGACAAGTAAAATGACCAGTGTTTTTTTCATTTTTCTAAACTATTTTTTTTAGCAGCTCATTGGCGTCGATCATACCATGACTTTCTTGATAAATTACTTCACCATTTTTTAGTAATATTGCCTGAGGGGATTGATGGATGACGTGGCACTTCACTTCAATTTCAGACGATATTGGGCGGTATTCTAAAAGATCTAAATACCAGCATACCAATGCGTTATTTTCTAATATACCCGATTTTTCAAATCGCGAAAGTGCCATGGTTGAGATACTGCAGCGCGTGCTGTGTTTAAAGAATAATTGAGGGGTTTCTCGACTGGCTTCGATGATGTGCTGAACTTGTGAAAGATCATTTAAGGTATTCCATCCCATGTTAAATTCCTGGTGTAAATTGTTTTAGAAAACGAATGTCATTCTCTGAATACAATCGCAAATCCGTGACACGATATTTCAACTGTGCGATGCGTTCAACACCCATTCCGAAGGCAAATCCACTATAGATATTTGAATCGATTCCGCATGCGTCTAAGACATTTGGATCAACCATTCCGCAGCCAAGAATTTCGAGCCATCCAGAGTATTTACAAACGTTGCATCCTTTTCCATGACATAGGGTACACGAAACGTCTACCTCAGCACTTGGTTCTGTAAAAGGAAAATACGAAGGACGCAATCGAATGGTCGCTTTTTCACCGAATAACTCTTTCGCAAAGAACAATAAGGTTTGTTTTAAGTCAGCAAAGGAAACATTCTTGTCGATGTATAATCCTTCTATCTGATGGAAAAAACAATGAGCACGCGCCGAAATGGCTTCGTTTCTAAAAACACGTCCGGGAGAAATTGTTCGAATTGGAGGTTGGCTCGACTCCATAACCCGAACTTGCACACTACTCGTATGGGTGCGCAATGCCATCTCTTTTTCTCCTTTCTCAACAAAAAACGTATCCTGCATATCCCGAGCTGGGTGTTCCGGTGGAAAATTTAAGGCGGAAAAATTATGCCAATCATCTTCGATTTCTGGTCCTTCAGAAACGACGTATCCAATGCGATTGAAAATGTCAATGATCTCCTTTCGAACCAGTGAAAGCGGATGATGGCTTCCAATCAAGGCATCGGTTCCAGGACGTGTAACATCGATTTTTTCAGCTTGATTTTGAACTTGAGACAAGGAAATTTTAAAGGATTCGAATTTTTCTTCCGCTAATTGACGCAACTCGTTTATTTGCTGTCCTACCAAACGCTTTTCTTCGTTCGGAACACTTTTTAAAGCATTGTAAAGGTCTTTAATTTGTCCTTTCGCTCCTAAAAACTGAATTCGAAAGGCTTCTAAATCAGATGATGTATTGATTTTAAATGCTTGAACTGACGCTAAAATTTCTTTTAAATCCATTTTAATTCTTAGAATGTGTAACTTTTAGGACCAAAAACTTGTTTAACTTGTAGCTAAACAGCCTAAAACATGCAAATGTACAAGAATTTTATTGGTAAAATCAAGGTGCATGGAGGAATTATTCCTTTGATGATTTTATGTGTTTTCGTGCTGAATGCTTGTTATAAAAAGGCCCCAACTAGCTTAGAAGTGGCTGTGCAATTTTCAAATGGAGAATTTGTGAAAAATGCACGTGTCAAATTGATAGCTGAACCAAGTACATCTTCAAGTCAAGTTCCCATAATAAACGACAGTACGTATACAAATGCAGGAGGATTGGCATTTTTTGATATGGACAAATATTACAAATCGGGTCAAGTTGGAGTAGCGGTATTGAAGGTTCAAGCCTTCTATTATGGATTAAATGGATACGAAACTATTCAGATTATCGAAGAAAAAAGAAATCGTACGGTGATTGTCGTTCAATAAAGGAATGTAGTCACATTTGAACATTTAAAATAATTAATGTAAATTTGAAACTTTAGAAGTCATATGAAAACCTTTTTTAACCTACTTACACTGAGCCTTGTTATTGTTCTTAGTGTTTCTTGTGAGTCCAAAGATCCAGCTGTATTGAAAGTCTTTGTGCGTTCTTCATCAAATCAATTAATGGATGGAGCGAAAGTAATCGTTATTGGAGACCAACAATCAAATCCTGCAACATTACCGTTTGTTGATACCGTTTTCACAAATGCTTCTGGTTTCTCTATTACTGATATGGACCAATATTTTAGTGTTTCTGGTCCAGATAATACCACTGGATATTTCGATATCATTGTGAAATACAACAACAAAGTTGCTTATGACTATGCACGTTGTCGCGTTCACACCACAACCGTCAAAACAATTTACTTACCGAATTAATTTTAAGTACGATGAAAAATATTTTAGTTCTTGCCATTTTATCTGTAATCGTTACCACTTCTTGTAGAAAGAAACTAGATACAACTGCAAATATTTACGTGAAAGATGAAAATAATGCGAGCGTAAGCAATGCCATGGTTGTTCTGTATGGTACGAACACACAAGGAACTCCTCAGCAAGTTGCGGTGTTTGACACGGCTTATACCAATTTAAATGGTATGGCATCCTTCAATTTTAATGACTTGTACCAATTAGGACAAGCAGGTGTCGCTGTTTTGGACATTGACGCAAAAAAAGGAAACAAAGCCGGTGCCGGTATCATAAAGATTGAAGCAGAAAAATTAAACGAGGAAACCGTTTATATTCAGCCTTAAGCTCGAATCTGTTTTAACGCTCTTTCTTCTTGACCAAGCAAATCTGCTTGTGTGAAGCATCGATTTAATTCAGAAGGGAGAACCACATTGTATTCTGTCACAAATCCTAAATGAAAGGTGCACAAATGATCGTAAAGATCAAAATGCTCATTGTTTCTTTGAAGGAAATTGATAATAGCGTTCAATCGGTTCATTGGAACCTTAACTTTGGTCTCGTATTGAAGATACTCCTTGTGCAATACGCCAATTAAAATCACCTCTGAATCCGCATTATTAAACCAGATCTCTTTTACATCAAATTTCTTTTCCATAACCATTAATTTTAAACAAAGTTCAGTTGTCAGGTCGTAAACAATTTACGTTCTGAATTATTCTATTTAAAACATAGAAAATCATTACTTTTGTAACATGTCCGACAATAAGCAAATGTCTTTTCTTGATCACCTTGAAGAACTTCGATGGCGATTAATGCGTTCAGCTATTGCAGTGATCATTTTTGCAATCATCATTTGGATTTACCAGAAAGAAATTATGGAAAATGTTTTCTTGATCATGGTTGATCCGGAATTCATTACCTTCCGATTACTTTGTGAATACTTAAATGTTTGTATCGATAAGATTCCAGTGAATTTTCAAAGCATGACCTTGTCGGGTCAATTCTCTTATGCTTTAATGATGAGTATCATGGGTGGAGCAGTCCTTGCCTTTCCATACATTTTCTATCAGCTTTGGGCGTTTGTAAAACCTGGATTAAAATTGAAGGAGCGAAACATGGCAAGAGGCATCGTTTTTTATGTCAGTATCCTCTTTTTTACAGGGATTATTTTTGGATACTTCGTTGTTGCACCGCTAAGCGTTCAGTTCTTCGGCGCCTTCCAAATTACGGATCAAATTAAGAATGATTTCACGATTAGCTCCTATATGAGCACCATTCTTTCTACGGTGTTCTACACAGGACTTTTCTTCCTCTTGCCAGTTGTTACCTATTTATTGGTAAAAATTGGATTGTTTACTCCAGAATTCCTTGTGAAATACAGAAAACACGCCGTTGTAGTGATTCTTATTCTTGCTGCCATTATCACACCACCGGATGTGATCTCACAGGTCATTGTGACCATCCCTATTTATTTATTATTTGAACTAAGTATTTTAGTTGCTAAACGTGTAGCAAAAAATCAAAAAGACTAACCAGTCCGTATGAAATTCCTACTCTTTTTATTCTTCTTATTTCCAGTTCTTGGATATTCGCAAACCACTACCGTAAAAGGATTTGTAAAAGATGAGAAAGGTGAACCTATCCCTTTTGCCCGTGTACGATTCGTGGGTACAAAAATTGGGGATTTAACCGATTCGACAGGAGCTTATTTTCTACAAAGTTATTATGCAACCGATTCGATTAATGTTCAATTCATAGGTTTTCAGACACAAACCATTAAAATCAAAAAGGATGCGGAACAAACAATAAATGTGACAATGAAGATTCAATCAACCGACCACAAAGATGTGGTTGTGATGATCTCAAGTGAATCCCCTGCTGTCGCTTTGCATAAAAAAGTGATTGCAAACAAACCCATCAATAATAAAGAGAAGTTAAATGCTTATCAATACAAGCTATACAACAAAATCCAACTTGATTTAAATAATCTTGGAGATAAGTTTCAGCAAAATGGTCTTGTCAAACGCATGGACCTTGTTATGAATTACCTTGATTCTACTCACGACGGAAATACGTATTTACCGGTTATTTTGACAGAATCAATTTCGGACTATTTCTTCAAAAATCAACCTAAACAGAAAAAGGAAATCGTTCAAGCAACAAAAATTACAGGGATTGAAAATGTTCAGGTCAATCAATTCTTAGGCGACATGTACCTGGACCTCAATGTGTACGATAATATCTACGACTTGTTCAATAAATCATTTATCAGTCCACTTGCACCTTTTGCAAGAACCTATTATCAATTCGTTCTTGAAGATTCAAGCTTCATCGGTGCCGACTGGTGTTACAAATTGCGATTTGAACCGAAACGAACAGGAGACCTTGCCTTTACCGGCGAAATGTGGATCAATGATACGACTTATGCTGTGAAGCAAATCAAAGCTTCGATATCGCCTGATGCCAATCTAAATTACATTCAAAACCTATATTTCGAACATTTCTTTGAGCAAGTTCAAAATGAAGTTTGGATGTTAACTGAGGAACGATTAATCTTAGAATTTAGGTTAACCGAAGAATCTAAAATTCTTGGAATGTATGGGCGTAAATACAGCAAAAGAAGTGATTTCGTCATAAATCAACCGAAGGAAAATCAATTCTACACTACCAATGCTGTAGAAATTAGTGATAGTGCAAAAATTCGTTCACAAGAATACTGGCAACAGCATCGCCCGATTGTGTTAAATGTCCAAGAAAAACACATCGAAGAAATGGTGGATTCCTTGAGTAAAACATCCTTCTACAAATCGATGAAAAAACTGGTATATTTCGCAACTACAGGGTATTATCAGGTTAATAAAATCGAACTTGGAAACGCATCTTCACTCATCAGTACTAATCCAGTCGAGAAATACCGTTTAGCAATGGCACTTCGGACTTCGAATGACTTTTCAAAGCGACTCGAACTTGGAGGACGTGTGGCATACGGATTTGGAGATGAGAAATGGAAATACGCGGCAAAAATTCGGTATAACATTACTCCGAAAAAAAGAGGAATGCTGACTGGTATTTATTCCTATGATATTGAACAAATTGGACAATCACCAACCGCAGCTTCCATGGGTAGTACTTTCGCAACCGTTTTCAATACAGCACCTTTTGATAAATTAACCTTTGTCAATAAAATTGGACTGAATTTAGAAAAAGACATCAAAAAAGACCTCATCTTGTATGGTGGTTTCGAATGGAAAAGTTACACCCCTTTAGGATTAGCAAATTACCAACGCGTTCTCAATTTTGATACCGTAAACGTCTCCAATATCAAAACGTTTGAATTCATTGGGCGCGTGAGGTGGACCAAAGGAGAAGAATTTTTATCTGGATATTTCGACCGAACAAGCTTACGTTCGGTTTACCCAATCTTTTCCATTCAAGCCATCATCGGAATGAAAAATGTATTCGGAAGTGAATACAATTACCAACGCCTGGAGTTTCAAATGGAACACAATACGCAATTAGGGGTCTTAGGACGCATGCGCTATGGATTCACAGCAGGATACATATTTGGGACAACCGCTTATCCTTTTCTCAAAGTCCATGAAGGGAATCAATCTCTTTGGTTGTTGACAAGTACATTTAATAAATTAAACTTCATGGAATTCATTAGCGACAAATATGTCACGGGCTTTGTTGAAAATCACTGGGAAGGACTTTTCTTCGATCGCATTCCACTCGTAAAGAAATTAAACTTGCGCTTAGTAACAACAGGACGCGTTCTATACGGAGACATCAGTCAAAAACATGAACAAGCCATGTTAATACCGGATTTTGTCAAACGTTTTAATGGCGTCCCATATATGGAAACCTCAGTAGGAATAGAGAACATTTTCAAAGTCATTCGAGTGGATTTGGTTTGGCGCATGACTCATCCGATTCCAGGCCAAAGTCCATTTGGAATTCGTGCACGCTATGCATTCAATTTTTAATACCTTCGCATTGTGAAATTACACACCCTTAATATTCGGAAAACATACAAAGGTCGTCCCGTTGTAAATGGGGTTACTGTCGAAGTGAAGCAAGGCGAAATTGTTGGGCTTCTTGGTCCGAATGGAGCTGGCAAGACCACTTCGTTTTATATGATGGTTGGACTTGTTCGTCCTGATCAAGGACAAGTATTCTTAGATGAGTTGGAAATCACCAAGTTGCCCATGTACAAAAGGGCACAAATGGGAATCGGCTACCTTCCTCAAGAGGTTTCCGTATTTCGAAAATTAAGTGTGGAAGACAACATCATGGCTATTTTGGAGATGACAGATCTATCCAAGGAGGATCGCCAAGCAAAACTCGAGCAACTGTTGGAAGAATTCAGTCTGACACATGTTCGAAAAAATCTTGGAAACCGTCTTTCCGGTGGAGAAAAACGCCGAACGGAAATTGCACGTGCTCTTGCTACCAATCCAAAGTTTGTTTTGCTAGATGAACCCTTTGCAGGTGTCGACCCAATTGCCGTTGAAGACATTCAAAGCATCATTTCAGAACTTAAAAAACGAAACATCGGAATTTTAATCACCGACCATAATGTGCAAGAAACGTTGTCCATTACAGATCGTGCTTACTTACTCTTCGAAGGAAGTATACTTAAATCAGGAACGGCAGAAGAATTGGCTTCAGATGAACAAGTTCGAAAAGTATATTTGGGTCAAAATTTCGTCTTGAGAAAATAACCTCAACGAATCAAGTTGACGAAACCATCCACTTGTTGCCAAATGTAAGGCTTATCACAAGATCGGAACTTCACAACATACGAGTAAATACCATCCTGACACATGATGCCTTTTAACTTTCCATCCCAAGCTTGTGCTGGGTCATTGGTTTGAAAAATAAGTTCTCCCCACCGGTCATAAATACGAAAATCCCATGAAACAACCTCAAAATCTGTTATTGGTTTGAACAACTCATTACGCCCATTTTCGTCAGGAATGAACGTATTTGGTATGTAAATCGAGAATGGCTCAACAAAAACGGTACGTCGGGCAGTGTCTCTGCAGCCAAATTGATTCGAAACAATTTGAATCGGGTAATCTGATCCTGCATTTACATAGTCATGTGAGAAATTTGCCAAGTTCGATGTGAATTCATGGTGATCAAAAACGTACTGAATATGCTCAGCACCTTGTGATTGATCAATAAAAACTACGGTATTGTCACACACGTCTACCTTTTCCGGGTTGACACTAAATGCTGCTGTTGGTGAATCGTGAACGGTTACTAAATCTTGCTTCATTAAATAAAGTGTATCCATACATCCGTAAAGCTGATTCAACGTTAGACTCACACTATAATTCCCTGGTATTAGATAAATGTGATTTGGATTGACGGCATTGGAGACAATCCCATCTCCAAAATTCCACTGATATTGAATCGGAACATCCGATTGACTTAAATTGACAAACTGAGCGACTGATGGCGCACATTGTAGAGTATTGATAAACATAAAATCAATGCTGGCATGTCCAAAAATCTGTATGCTGGTTTGAATGGTATCCGAGCAATTGTCGTATTGTCCGATGAAATAAACAGGCATGGTTCCAGATTGCGCATAAGAAACCCCTTGCACACTGAGATTTGAGGAAGTCGGCGGTGTCGCATTGTTTCCAAAGTCCCAATGGAATGTGGCATTACTTGGGCCCGAAACCGTTGCTGTAAAATCAAAGGTATCATCAATACATAAAGAATCTGTGTGGGTAACAGACATCACGAGTGGTTCTTTAATGTTTACCATGACCTCACTCGTGTCAGCACAATTAGGCGATGAATTCGCAATCAATTGAACGGTGTACATTCCTGGACTCGGAAACGTAAAAGTTGGCGTACTTAAAGTACTTTGTCCAACGCTTCCTCCATTTATGCTGAAATCCCATTGATAATTAACAGAGGAACTCGAATTGTTTCCAAAAGGCACGGTATAACCGATGCATTCGACTAACGGAGGAACTGCAATGGCACTGATAGGAACATCAAAGATGAAAATGGAGTCTGTGTAACTCAACTGGCAGAAACCATCATCTGCAATGATTTCTACTTCATGGAAGCCTGGGGCAGTATACGAGACATTCAACAAGGAATTCCCTGTTCCACTCGTTTGACTCGCGGTTGGATCAAGTACCCATGCGAGGGTTGCAGACGGATTGGAAACATTCGCAATGAAATCAAACTGATTGCCTAAGATGCACAATGAATCTTGTGAGGACCATGAAACACTCAAAGGATTATTGACAATGATATTCATGTAAGCCGTATCCGTACAGGGCATTCCAGGATTGACAATTAATTGAACATTGTAATTCCCCGGACTCGGGAAAGTATAATTTGGAGCAAATTGAGAGGAAACATCAGTCGTAATATTCGGAACCCCAAAATTCCATGCGTAACTTGTTCCACCATAGGAATTGTTAACAAATTGAACATTTAAACCCTGGCAATAAGACACAAAGGTTGGTAATTGCGTTTGCAACGGTAACAATGCCTGCATGACAATGTTACAATCAAATACTCGGAATAAAAAATCACGTATTGTTTGTCCGACCAAAACCCCATTTCGGTATTCCTTTACACATACACCCACTACAAACAAGCCAATCATGTTTGGGTTGACCGTAAGCACACCAGTAACTGGATCGATTACGGTTGATGACCCCGGGCCAAGTGGTTGTTGTGCATTGAAATTGGTCCCATTCCACTGCACCGGAAAATATGGTGGTGCTGGAGCTTGAGTCGGTTGCGGATTTGCAGAACTAGCCCCAGACCAAGGCGTCACCAATGAATAGCTTAGAAAATCGCCGTCGGGATCGGTTGCAACATGATTGAAGATCAATTGATCATTGTTACATAAAAGAACCGGTGGATAATTCGTAAAACGGGGACTGCTATTTGCAGTAAATCCAGTGTCAGAACCAGGAACATGGGTTGTTAACGTGATCCCAGTATCGTCAGGAAATAATAAATTGGTGATATTCGGTCCCCGACAACACCGTTGATAAGAAACATCGTAACCGCCTGGTGAAGGCGGTAGGGTTACAACGGTCGTGTATATCGCACGTTCGACACAAATATTTGTTGGTGGTGTTGCGCAAGGATTATTGAAATTAATGGGAAGGATGACGCTTCCCGGAAATGGAACCAAAATATTCGCAAAGAACACATTGTTTGGTTTGTAAATAGTCAAGGCTAAAGGGTCGTCATACTGTGCTCCAGAGGAATTACAATCCCGGTAAAGCGTTATGAAAAAACGGTACTGGTTATTCCCTAAATAATCATAATAAATATCTCCCCCAATAATATGCGAGGCATAGGAGGAGGTAATCATGAAAAAGGAAAGAATAAGGTAGAGTTTCTTCATGTATTTACTAGTACGCAAAATTAACTTAAATGTTGTCTTTTATCAAATCTAATGCACTGATATTCTGAATGGATTCCTCGTAGCAAAAGCTTAACTCTTCGGTGATTTTGGAACCATCAATCTTCTTGCCAATTTTTCCAGGTGCAAATTCCAATTCGATACCGGCAAGATTCTTGGCCAATTCCCCATAATATTCCTGTTTCGTGGGATGCTCGGGTGAACATAGATTGTAGGTTTTTTGACACACTTGCTGCTTCACACAAGTAATGATGGCTGAAATGATGTCCCGCTGATGAATGAGGTTGACCGGGGCATTTCCATTAGCAATGACTTTTTGCTGCGCCAAAAAATACCGCAAGGGATGTCGATTGGGGCCAATGTGCCCTGCGAGTCTCAATATCATGTATTTTTCAGGAGCTAAATCCTTCACTGCTTCTTCCATCAAAGTGACCGTATGTTCAGGGTCAATCGGAGCTTCTTCATTTAAAAAAGCATTTGATTCCTTATAAACCCCTGTTGAACTTGTAAAAATCAATTGGTCAAAAGTTAAGGGGCTTAGAAGTGACCGCATGGCACCCAATACTCCTTCAAACGGAGGAAAGGTGAAGATAATGGAATCAAAATGTTTTGTTGGAGCTGAATCCCAAGTTAAAATGCCATTTTCTCGATTCAATTTTAGGGAATGTATTTGAACCGCTTGCATTTCTATAAATTTTTGGTCATTTGTAGTGGTGGCCGCAACCTGTATGTTTTGCTTTTGCAGTGCCTCCACTAACGGACGACCTAACCAACCACAACCAATGATTAAACATTTCTTCATGCCTTGAATAACGTAAAAAAACGAAAAGAGTTTGAATTTTATTGACCTATATCAGCTTTCCATTTTCAACTTGTGAATTGTTGTGCTAACTTTGAGGAAAAATTTGAGAAATGAATGCTTTTGATGTCATAGTAGTAGGATCTGGCCCTGGTGGATATGTTTCAGCACTTCGTTGTGCGCAACTTGGTTTAAAAACCGCACTTGTAGAAAAATACAACACACTAGGTGGAACATGCCTAAATGTGGGATGCATTCCGTCAAAAGCACTGTTAGATTCGTCAGAGCATTACCATAACGCACAACACAATTTCAAAACCCATGGAATTGAAATAACTGGCTTAAAAGCAAATTTAAGTCAAATGATTGCCCGAAAAAATGAAGTGGTGAGTCAAACTTGTGCGGGCGTGAAATTTTTAATGGACAAAAATAAAGTGACCGTTTTCCACGGACATGGTTCATTCGCGAACGCAAACACAATTTCAGTGAAATCTATTGATGGAACAGAAACCTTGTTGCAAGGAAAAAACATCATTATTGCAACCGGTTCAAAACCGAATTATTTCCCAGGAATGGAGCCGGACAAAAAACGAATCATTACCTCGACAGAGGCATTGAATATGACCGAGATTCCAAAAAGAATGTTGGTCATTGGAGGTGGGGTCATTGGTTTGGAGCTTGGATCTGTATACGCACGACTTGGTGCAGAAGTGGAAGTGATCGAATTTGCTCCTACCATTCTTCCAACAATGGATGCTGGAATTGGAAAAGAATTTACGAAAATTTTGAAAAAAGAAGGCTTTAAGTTCCATATGGAGCATAAAGTTTTGAAGGTAGAGAACCTTGGCAAAAAAGTCGTTTTAACGGCAGAAAATAAAAAAGGAGAAACTGTTCAACTGGAAGCAGATTATTGTTTGGTGGCTGTTGGTCGCAAACCGTATACGGACGGATTAAACCTTGAAAAAGCAGGATTAGTTGCCACGAATCGTGGTCAAATTGAAGTAAATGATCACTTGCAAACAAGTGTTGCAAACATTTATGCGATTGGAGACGTCGTTCGTGGAGCAATGCTCGCTCACAAAGCTGAAGAAGAAGGTGTATTTGTGGCAGAATTAATTGCTGGACAAAAACCACACATCAACTACAACCTAATTCCTGGTGTTGTGTATACATGGCCAGAAATTGCAGCTGTTGGAAAAACAGAAGAAGAATTGAAAGCAGCAGGAATTGCGTTCAAGGTGGGTAATTTCCCAATCAAAGCCCTTGGACGAGCACGAGCAAGTATGGATACAAGTGGTTTTATTAAAATCCTAGCTGACGAAAAAACAGACGAGGTTTTGGGTGTTCATATGATCGCGCCAAGAGCGGCTGACTTGATTATGGAAGCTGTTACTGCGATGGAATACCGAGCATCTGCTGAAGATATCGCGCGCATTTGTCACGGACATCCGACGTATTCAGAAGCCATGAAGGAAGCGGCGCTTGCTGCAACCGAAAATCGTGCCCTGCATATTTAATCTTCAGGCTGAAAAAGCGTCTGGAATGTGCTCTATCGTGGTCTGATATTGATTGTGTACAATTGACACGATGTCGAATCTGACGTTTTTATCAATTAAATTTCCTTGCACATAGTAATCCGCCACTCGAATGATTTGGCGTTGCTTTGAACGGGTGACAGCACGCCAAGGCTCACCGATTTGCGCCGTGCATCTTGCCTTCACTTCTACAATAACCAATTCATCCCCATCCTCCAAGATTAAATCAACTTCCCACTTTTTAAAGCGGATATTTCGATCGATTAAACGAAATCCTTTACCATGCAAATAATCCAATGCCGCATCTTCTCCCCAAACTCCTAAATCTTCCTTATTCATCTCATTTCTTTTAACTAAATATACCAATTTCTCGTCGATTTTCCGAGTGAATCATTCAAGTACTTATCTTTATATCAAATTCAATGTATGTCTAAAATTCTGATCAAAAACATCAAAGGACTTGTGCAAGCAGGAGAAGAGATTCCGAACGTGAAGAAGGGGAAAGAAATGAGTACATTGAACATCATTGAAAATGCCTTTTTAGCACTAGAAAACGGAGAAGTACTTGCTTATGGAAGTATGGAAGAATGGGAAGGAATCCTCGATTGGAGAGGTGTGGAAGTGGTCGACGCTGATGGTTGTTTTGTCTTGCCAGCGTTTGTGGACTCCCACACTCATGCCGTTTTTGCGAAAACACGTGAAGAAGAATTCGTGGACCGTATTCACGGACTGAGTTATGAAGAAATCGCAGCAAAAGGCGGGGGTATTTTAAATTCCGCTCGTAAATTAAGCGAAATGTCTGAGGATGACTTATTTGAGGCAGCTAAAAAACGAATCGAAAAAATCATTCAATCCGGAACAGGTGCGCTAGAAATAAAATCTGGTTATGGACTATCCGTAGAAGGAGAGTTGAAAATGCTGCGTGTCATTAAGCGGCTCAAAGGATATGCTCCCATCGCGATAAAAGCGACTTTTTTAGGTGCACATGCATTTCCTCAAGCATATAAAGCGAATAAACGTGGTTACATTGACCTAATCCTTCAGGAAATGTTGCCAAAAATAGCAGAAGAAAAACTAGCAGATTACATAGACGTTTTCTGCGAACGGAATTATTTCTCTGTAGAGGAAATGGAGGAAATTCTAAAGGCTGGACAGGCGCACGGACTAAAACCCAAAGTACATGTGAATCAATTTTCCATATTAGGTGGCGTTCAAAAGGCAGTAGAACTGGGAGCGATTTCTGTTGATCACTTGGAAGAAATGGACGAGAATGATCTTCTAGCCTTGCAGCAATCCAACACCATTCCTACCCTACTTCCAGGTTGTTCACACTTTCTATCCATTCCTTATGGAGACGCCAGAAGGATCATTAACGCAGGATTACCGCTTGCTTTAGCGAGTGACTTTAATCCCGGGTCTTCACCCAACTACGATTTGATGACGATCCTTTCTTTGGCATGCATTAAACAAAAAATGACGCCGGAAGAAGGAATAAATGCCCTCACCATCAATGCAGCAGCTGCACTTGAGTTATCAGAATCACATGGGAAAATTGCTTTGGGAAGACGCTCTCCCATTCTGTTAACGAAAGAAATTCCTTCTCTGGCTTATTTGGCCTATGCCTTTGGTGAACAACATGTGCAACGAATTTTCCTATGATCCATTGTAAAAATGTAACTTTGAATCTGAAATGAAAAATATCCTCATCCTTTTTTCTATTTGCTTGCTTTGTTTTCATTCATTTGGGCAAACAATGAATGCAGAAAAAGAATTATTATGGGAGATTTCAGGAAATGGTTTAAAACAGAAATCCTACCTCTTTGGATCGCTTCATTCTAATGATAAACGCTTGTTTCAATTAAGTGATTCCGTTTATACCGCTCTTGTAAATACACAAAAAGTCATTCTAGAAACAGATATTTTTGGACTTTTTAACGAACTGGATACACGAACGAAATTACCAAGTACACGATACGATAAAAATGGGACACCCTATACGGCGGAAGTCGAAGCAGGAAAGACATTTTATGGGGATGAAGATGGCATGCCCCAGTTTTTGGATGCCTATTTTCAAATGTACTGTCTGAATGCAGGGAAACCCTTTATTCAGCTGGAAACAGTAAAAGAACAGTACGACTTACTTTCCGATGAAGTAAAACTTTCCGATCGTCAGTTTATCGATAATGCGTTGAATGATTTCACGCATGAACACTTGCTTGATCTTTACTTGAAAGGAGATTTGATGGCTATTGATAAATTCATGAAAGCCAACATGTCCATTCAACCCGGTTTGTACGATGAAGTCATTTCAAAGCGCAACGTGAATATGACTCAAAAATTAGATTCCATTTTGAAAACTCGAACGAGTTTTTTCTGTGCTGTTGGTGCAGGACACCTTGGTGGTTCGACTGGTATTTTAAATTTATTGCGTTCAAAAGGCTACCGAGTGCGCATGGTGACGTGGAATTATTCCGAAAAACCGAGCAAGGATGAGGTAAAGATTAAATCCTTCAGAGAGTTCGTATACAAAGACGAAAAGTCTGGTCTCATCGCTCAACTACCAAGCAAACCAATGGTACTTTCGGAAGAAGGAAACGTAACAAGATTGGTATACCGCGAACTCGGACAAGGCAATACGTACGAAATATCTATTATTCCCATGGATTCCACACTCAGTCCGGATGAAATTGCGGCAATTTACATTGCGACGCCACCAGATACACGAATTAAAAAAATGTTGGAAGACGACGGACGACTCGTTTATGAGGGATTATCAAACACCTATCCGGAAGGATTAAATTTTGTGCAAATTCAATTTAATCCAGCATACTTCGCAGTCATCAAAACCTATGGTGGAAATAAATTCATGCACTCCAATCGTCCAAGTCAGTTCTTTTTGCGCGTCTGGTTCGAGTAGAATACCTAACTTCGGATATCGCTAATCATCCCGAAAACGAACATGGCTTTTATTGAAAAACTTACACAGAAAATTCTATCGGAATATACCGATCTGGAAGAGTTAGTGGTTATTTTACCATCTGAAAGAGCCATTAAATACTTGGGGAACGCTTTGTTTAAACAAAACAATGGACCTCTCATCGCACCGGAAATGATGACCATTGATCGATGGGTTCGTAGTCATTTCCCTACTATTATTGATCCAACTCGACTATTGATCGTGCTGTTTGAATCATATTTGCAAACTGAGGAAGGCAAGGGCTGTACATTCGAATCATTTCTTACCTGGGGAGCCACGTTGCTGAGTGATTTCAGCGACCTCGATCGTTACTTGGTTGATCAATCCCAACTTTTCAAAAACCTCAAATCCATCAAAGAATTAGAGAGTTGGCACATAGATGAAGAAGAGTACAGCGAATCGCAACGAAAATTCATGGCCTTTTGGGAGCAAATCCCCAAATTACATGAGCGTTTAATGGCACATTTGAAGGAGCGTGGACAATTAACCTTGTCACAGGCGTATCGAGCTTTAGCGGAAAAAACCCACACGTTTGTAGCGGAAGATAAACAATTCATTTTTGCAGGTTTCAATGCACTTTCGAAAGCAGAACTGCAACTCATTAAGAATTTGCAAAAAAGAGAACAAGCAACATTCATTATGGATGCCGATCACTATTACTTCAACAACGAGCACCATGAAGCAGGTTCCTTTTTACGTCATGACCTTGCATTTTTAGGACTAAAAAATGCTGATTTTATCGTCGATGAACTTCGGCATAAAAAACTTGACATTTCCGTGATCGAATGCGCGCAACACACCGGGCAAATCAAAGTAGCTGCCACTGAAATTGCCAAATTAAGTCCTTCAGAATTGGATGAAACCTTAGTTTTATTAGCTGATGAATCCTTGATTCACTCCTTTGTAAAAAACATACCTGTTCAAGTTGGGAAAGCGAACATCACATTAGGTCTTCCCTTGCAACAAACGCCCATAAAATCTTGGATTGAACTTTTGTTTACCATACAAGAAAACAAACGACGATTTAAAACAAAAGCACTTTATTTTAAAGATTTTCAACGCATTTTAAACCATGTTTTTTGTCTCGCTTCCTTACCAGAGGATGAAAAAAAAGAATTGACAAAAATAGAACAAGAAAGCATCCGTAAAAACAAAGTTTTTCAATTAGTTGAACGCCTAAACTTACCACCTCAAGCAAAGGAAATCATCGAATTGAGCACGATGGACTGGCAAGATGACTGGGGATTAGCATTACAGCAAATTCGAAAATTAGGGGCCATTTTTATGCACTCCTTTGGCAAAGCGCATGAATTCGAAAAAACCGCCGTACAAGTTTTTGACCAATCCATGCGTGGATTTGAACGAATCGTAAAGGATGGCATACCAAAAATGGAAATGCGCAGTTTTAAATTATTGCTGAACCAACATTGGTCTGGTGTAACAATCGCCTTTCATGGAAATCCGACAAATGGTTTACAAATCATGGGACTGCTTGAAACCAGAATGCTTGATTTTAAAACATTAATTGTACTCGGACTAAACGAAGGGAAATTGCCGAATAACAATCCCATTCGCACCCTCATTCCAATGGATTTAAGATCCGCATTTGAACTCCCTTCCACGCGCGAAAAGCAAGGACTATTTGCGCATCACTTTTATCGCCTTCTTCATCAGGCTGAACGAGTAATTGCCACATATACAGCCTCCGCAGAACAAATTGGGAGCAATGAGGCCAGTCGTTATTTGATGCAACTCGAACTAGAATTGACACAAATTAACAAAAACATCACTTGGAATAAGTACTTCTATCATGTTCCATTCTCTGAACAAGTTAGTTCCCATGCAACGCGAATTGAAAAATCTGCGGATATCATTGATCGTCTAAATGAATTTCTCAAAAAACCTTTATCAGCTTCCGCGCTGAATAAATTCATGTCTTGTCCTCTCGATTATTACTACCGATACATCGTTGAATTTGGCGAGGACAAAGATGTGGAAGAAGAACTTGAGAACAATACCTTTGGAACCTTAATTCACGGTACATTGGAAGAGCTTTTCAAGCCCTTTGCTCAACGTGATAAGCAGGGCGTATTTGTACAGCCAGCTCCTCCTCCCGTAAAGGAAAAAGACATCTTAAAAATGCTCGCGACGTTCGAAGGAATTTTATACAACGCCTTCTTGAAACAATTTGATCAAGACGCAACCTTATTCAAAACAGGGAAAAATCGCTTAAGTTACGAGATGGCACTAACCATTACTAGAAATGTTCTTGAGAAAGAACTTCAGTTTGTTCAGTCCTCTTCAGAGCCACTGTACATCGAACAAATTGAAGCAGAAATGTTTGCTGAAATCGAGGTGCCCATTCAGGGCGAAAAACGAAAATTAACCTTTAAAGGCTATATCGATCGCATCGATCGCATCGGCGATACATACCGGGTCATTGACTATAAAACGGGTAAAGTCAAAAAAGATGACGTCCAGTTTAAACTCAATAAAAATGGACTAATTCCTGCATTCACCTCTTGCAAACATGCTTTTCAATTAACCCTTTATTGCCTGTTTTTCAAAGAAAGGTATGGGCATTTGCCGAACGAAGCGAAAATTAGTTCGATGATAAACATCAAGGAAGAATTTAATTTAAATTATAACGATGGTTCCTTAGAGGAAATGATTCCACTGTTAACAGACTTGTTAGGTGAAATCATGGAATCTCTTTTCGATACCGAAACAGCGTTCGAGCATGATCCGGAATCCAAATATTGTATTTACTGTTCTTAAGCATAAAAAAACCTGAAAAGAAACAAAGGAATACATTCGCTTTCTATCTTTTCAGGTTACTGCAAGTTAAATAAAACCAAAACTGAACAAACGTTTTTGTTCCGCTGTGATTAAGACGGCAACACCTAAAAAAAGGTTGCCTTGGTTTTATTAATATAATTCAGCTTTCAAAGCAGTACGATAATCCTTCATTTCTTCACGATTAATTTTGTGGTCTGCATTTTTCAACAAATTCAATAGGTACAATAAATTCTCTTGGTCCTCGATTTCAATTGGGTATTCGTTTCCTTCCTCGTCTTCGTCATATTGGGCTTGCACATCAAAACATTCGTTTTCTGTTAAAAACTCGTAGGTAAGGCGCAACAATTTAACAACTAAAGGATCTTGCTCAAGCAACGCCATTTCACGCAATGCTTTCAAATCTTCTACTAAATTTGAAGCAGTCACACCACTTTTTTCAACATTTGCGATGATTGCATCTAATTTTTGATTTGCTAGTCCAGTTTTCATGTATTCAATTTTGATGGACAAATTTAGTGGAAATCCTTGAAATATTCATGCATACATCCATAACAATCTGTGAAAAGCCGTTTTCCGAGCAAAAAGAAATCCTATTTTTGTTGTATGCATTTCTTTATTCAAGCTTTTAGTATCGGGTTTTTATTGAGCGTCATGATTGGCCCTATTTTCTTTTTGTTACTTGAGACAAGTATTACAAAAGGATTTAGGTCGGCCTTAGCACTCGATTTTGGTGTCTTAATCAGCGATGTCATCTATGTACTAATAGCGGTAATGTTCGTCGAACAAATCAAAGGACTAATTGCCGGAAATAAATTGATGTTCAGCGTCATTGGTGGAAGTATCTTTGTCATTTACGGACTCGTGAGTTTATTCAAAAAAGTAGCGTTAACGGATAGTCAGTCATTGGAAGGAATGGATGCTAAATTTCAACTGCCCTCCGCCCAAAAAAACCGCAAAGACTATGTGTTTCTGGGATTAAAAGGATTTTTACTGAATTTCGCGAATCCAATGGTTATTTTCTACTGGGTGAGTGTGGCTTCAGTTGCCAATAACGCCGTTCCGGATGAACACGGCACAACTTGGGCTTTTATTTTTCTTGGGATTGTTTTATTGACTTTTTTCAGTGTGGATGTCTTAAAAATTATCGCTGCAAAAAAGATTCGCCCACTGGTTAATCAAACCTTATTGAATGGGCTTAATCGCTTAATCGGTATCGTGTTCGTTTTATTTGGAGTGTTTTTAATCCTTCAGTTCTTTTTGAAGAAATAAACTATGAGAATTTTACTCGCTTTTTTCTTTTTGATTATTACAAGTATCGTATTTGGACAAAAGGTTCTGAAAGAGAATTTAAGTCCAAAAGTTCGTATTTACTGGGATGCCAATAACAAGCACCTTCAAGGAACTGGTTCTTATTTCACAAGTGCTGCAAGTCCAAAAACGACAGAAAAACATGGCAAATGGGTGTTTTATTCCTACGATGGCGTTTTAGAAGAGGAAAGTAATTATTACCGAGATCGCTTATTAGGTAAACGCTTATTTTACTACCCCAATAAACAAGTAAAAGAGGAATCTTATTTCAAATTTAATGTCCCGGACAGTTTGTTTTTTCAGTGGAATCAAAATGGAAAATTAATCACGAAGGGGCAATTCGAATTGGGAAGTCCTGTTGGGGAATGGCAGTATTATTTTGATGATGGTCGCGAAAAATCAATTGAAAAGGTCGTGAATGATACGGTTTATTTGATGGCCAGTTGGGAAGAAAATGAAGCACACAAACAAACCGTCATCAATGGAAATGGCTCCATCGACGAAAGATACATCAGTGGTGGTATCAAGGCCCACTATACGTTTAAAAATGGTCTGAAAAATGGTCCATTCGAAGAACGAACCGCAAATGGCGTGCTGTCCGTCAGTGGATCCTTTTTAAATGGAAAAAAAGACGGAACTTGGGAATTTTATGAATACCAAGGCATATTGGAGAAAAGGATTTCCTATTTAGCAGATTCCTTGGATGGAGCTTATCAGGTTTTTGACTTGAATGGCGATACCTTGACCTCAGGGACTTACACGAATGGTAAAAAACATGGATTTTGGATGTGGAATACTCCGGAAAAGCGCTTAGAAATGAGTGGGTACTTTCAAATGGACAAACAAGATAGTATTTGGCATTACTATTTTCCGACAGGAGAGTTATCTTATGTAGCGCACTACAAGGACGGATTAAAAACAGGTGAATGGAATTATTATTATCCAAATGGAGCCAATTACCGCAAAGGGAATTACCTGAATGATCAACGTGAAGGAAATTGGCAAACATGGTATGAAGATGGTGTTTTACTCATGAATGGAAATTACACCAAGGGAAAAGAACAAGGTGTTTGGTATAATTACTGGGAGAATGGCGCCTTAAAAAACAAAGCGGAATTTAAGGATGGTCTCATGAACGGAACATGGCTTTCCTATACTCCAGAAAGCGTTCTTTCGATGTCCGGCAAGTATAAAAAAGGATTTAAAGTGGGTACATGGGAAAGTTACTACAACAATGGCCGACTGAAAGAAAAAGTAAATTACAAGATTTTCACGGAAACCAATGTGACCAATGACATGGCCATTATGGGATTAAAAGAAACCGTGAGTGATTATCATGGTAAATTTCAGGCTTACTCTCAGAAGGATTTTTCGCTGAAATCGGAAGGCAAATATTACAAAGGAATGAAACACGGTCAATGGTTCGACTATTATCCGGGAGGAGTTATTCCAACCATCATTTCAGAATACCGCTATGGAAAATTAGACGGTGTATTTAAACAATTAGATCCACGAGGTAGGGTCGTATATGAAATCCATTATAAAAATGGTTTGAAACACGGGCCATTTATCGTTTACGGAGAGAATGGAAACATTGTCTCACAAAAAGAGTTTCGTTTCGGAAAAGAAGTATCGCGCGGAGGATCCGGAGCCTTATTTACTCCCTAATTCCTCAATAAACAAAGTCAATTCAATAAAGTCATCTACACTGAGACGTTCCGGCCTTTGTGTGACAAATTTATCCGGAAGTTGTGCGTCGTGCGTCAATGATTTGATGGAATTTCGCAAGGTCTTCCGACGTTGCTGAAATGCTGTTTTTACGACACGCATAAATAATTTTTCATCACAAGGCAAAGACTCACGCTCATTTCGAACACAACGAATGACACCCGATTTGACTTTTGGGGGCGGAATAAACACATGTTCATCCACAGTAAAACAATAGCTTATCTCATAAAATGCCTGCATGAAAACACTTAGAATTCCATATTCTTTTGACCCTGGCTTTTCAGCAATGCGAACTGCCACTTCCCGTTGGAACATCCCCATGATTTCGGGGATTTGATTGCGGTACTCCAAACATTTAAAAAGGATTTGAGAAGAAATGTTGTACGGAAAATTTCCCGCTACAATGAATGGTTCTTCTCCCATGATTTCGCTTAAATCTTGACGCAAAAAATCAGCATAGATAATACGATCGCCCATCAAGGGATATTTCTGATGTAAATATTCAATCGATTCCGCATCAATGTCAACCAAAAACAATTCAATGTCCTCATGTGACTTCAAAAAATCGGTCAAGGCACCCATGCCAGGTCCAATCTCTAATACGCGCTTACAACCGCGATGAAAACTCACTTGTTTCGCGATTTTTTCACAAGTTTCTAGGTCCTTAAGAAAATGTTGTCCGAGGTGTTTTTTAGGTTTAACGTTCATGGTGCTTTGAATTCTTCAATGACCGTTAATAGGGTTCTAAATGCAACGAATTTTCCGCCGAAATGCTGTGCATGATCTTGTTGTAACCTTGGCGCATGTTTTTCCTGATATTCATCCATTTTGTCTTGACTTGGCGCCAAATAGAGAAATGAATAAGCGGAACCACCCTCCTCCTCAGCTTGGATTCTGGAAATGCGGCATTCGAGGAAGCATCCTGTTTCCATGACTTGAGGAATGTGTGTTTTGCGCATCCATTCGAGCCATTCTCCTTCTATTTCAAGATCAATGCTCACTGTTACGTTATATAATACCATAGTGCAAAATTAAAAAACTTGAGAAGATACTTCCGTATGCACATACAATATTCGCAAATTCCTTCGTTTAATGATGATAATTACAAAAAACCCTATATTTGAACCAATTAATTAACAGAAACTATGAAAAAACTTTTGATTCTCTCGCTTTCAACATTCTTGTTGAATGCTGCATCTTGGGCTCAGTCGTGTACACCAGGAGCAAACTATGTCGATTCAACTTATGGTGTTTGGCCAGATACAACACAAAACTTACCTCCCGCATTGGTAAATGTTGCCTATTCCACCGATGTTAACTTTAAGGTTCCAGCTACTGTTACTGCCGAATTGGATGCAACTGGGCAGTTTGTAGGTTCTCCTATTCAAGGATTTACGGTAACTGGATTAACCGGACTCCCATCTGGATACAACTATGCTTGTAACATCAGCAGTTGTACTTATGCTGGTGGAGCAAATGGTTGCGCAAACATTTATGGTACTACCGCTACAGCAGGAACGTATCCAATTACAATTGAGGTTACCGCTACCGTTTTAGTTACCCTTTTCCCAGGTTTACCACCAACTCCGGTTACACAATCGGTATCTTTTCCAGGTTACAAAATCATCGTGGGAACAGCCGGGGTTATTGAAGGCATCATCTATCCGATTTCAGTGAGTCCAAATCCTGCAAATTCCATGATTACTGTTAATGGAATTACTTCAGCCATGAATGCTACAGAAATGGTTTTGTCGAATGTGGAAGGAAAAATCATTGAAAAAAGAAATCTTGACTCGAATTCAAATTTAACTTTTGATTTAAATGGTTTAAATACAGGAATCTATTTCATCCATGTTTCACACACGAATGGTGTGGAAACTGTGAAATTTATGAAAAACTAATTTTTTCGAACTCACAAAAAAGGGAGGCTTTTATTAAGTCTCCCTTTTTTTATTTGTAAAAGTGCATGTCCATGATGTATTTGTAAACGGGTTCCGTCAGCAAATACCTCACATCCTTTCCTTCCTTAATGGATTGACGAATGAAACTTGCCGAAACCTTCATGATAGGTGCATCGTCGCAAAAAATCACCTTTTCCGAATTACGATACGGATGATCGACCGTTCCTTTTTGAGCGATGACCTCTGCTTCCTCCGAGCTTGTGAGCACACGTGGGTAGACATATATCATGTGTTTCGCTAGGATCACCTCATGATTATACCATTTATGAAAGGTCCGAAGGTTATCTTCACCCATAATCAAGGAAAAAGTATGCTGCGGATATTTTTCTTGTAGATGGGTCAGTGTTGAAATGGTATAATTTGGCTTCGGCAGATGAAATTCCACATCTGAAGCACGCAGTTTTGTGTTGTCTTCAATGGCCTCACGAACAATGCTTAAACGATGAGCGTCCTTCAATAAGGTAGACTTATCCTTTAGTGGATTTTGCGGTGTTACAACCAACCAAACTTGATCTAGGTCGGTATGATCTGCCATGAAATTGGCAATGATTAAATGTCCCACATGAATGGGATTAAACGTCCCAAAATACAAGCCTATGTTCATACTGCGATAAAGGTTTCTATTTTCTGTTTCACTGCCGCAATGGCTTGTTGTAAGTCATCATTGACAATCACGAAGTCAAATCCATTTGCTTGGTCAATTTCAAATTTCGCTTTCGACAAACGCATGGCTATTTTCTCATCGCTGTCCGTATTTCGATGGCGAAGACGTCTTTCCAACTCTTCAATAGAAGGAGGTTTCACAAAGATGCTCAAGGCGCGTTCACCCATGATTTTCTTTAAGTTCAGTCCGCCGACAACATCCACATCAAAAATCACAATTTGACCTTGACTCCAGATACGTGTTAATTCGGATTTAAGTGTCCCATAATACATCCCTTCATATACTTCCTCCCATTCTAGAAAAGCATCTTCTGCCATCTTTTCTTCAAATCCTTGTTTCCCTAAAAAATAATAATCTTTACCGTCTATTTCTTGTCCACGTGGATCGCGTGAACAGGCGGAAATTGAAAATGAAAGCTGTTTCACTTCTTGCAGAATGGCCTGAACAATTGTTGTTTTACCTGCGCCTGAAGGAGCTGAAATAATGATGCACTTTTCGTTCATGACAATCAACTTACAAAGTGTTTAGCACTTGTTCTTTCATTTTTTCTAGATTATCCTTCATGTCAACCACTCTTTTTTGAATTTCCGAATGGTTGCATTTGCTTCCAAGCGTATTGATTTCGCGGCCCATTTCCTGACAAATGAAGCCCAATTTCTTTCCATTTCTTGGCAGGATCATGGTTTTTAAAAAATAATCCAAGTGATTCGTTAAACGCATTTTTTCTTCCGAAACATCCAATTTCTCCAAGTAGAAAATCATCTCTTGTTCTAGGCGATTTTCATCAATTCTTACATCAGACAAATCTCCCAATGCTTTTGAAATACGTTCACGAATGGTTTGAATTCGTTCCGGTTCAAATACAATGATTTCTTGAATTCCTTGACGAATGCATGCTATTTTTTCACTAAAGTCCTTCTGTAATGCCTGTCCCTCCTGTTCACGGAATTGCGTCAATTTCTGACAAGCGCTGAGACAGAGATCCATGATAAATGCTTTTTCATCTTCATTTATTTCAGGGACTTGTTGATTTAAAACTTCGGGCATTCGCAAGACCAAGGACATATAGTCGACCGGTGCTTCTGACCAAGACTCATTTAATCTTTTTAATTCGTGGTAGTAAGTCGTTGCAAGCTCAACATTAATCAATCCACTTGACAAATCTCCTTGACTTTCCACATAAATTCCTAAATCAATTTTACCACGGTCCAGTTGCTCCCCTAAAAGTTTTCGGATTTCAGATTCCAATTCTCTATAAACAGAGGGGATTCTAAGATTTAAATCCAAACCTTTGCTATTCAAGGATCGTACTTCTACAGATACTTTTTTCGATTGGAAAATTCCATTGCTTTTTCCAAAGCCAGTCATTGATTGCAACATAGTGCTTGTTTTTACAAAGTTAGGGAATTGACTTGAACTAATCTTCAATCAATAAATCAGCATCGATACCGTCATTTTGTTCTTTTATAAACCATGCGATTTCACTCATGATTTGACGCTTTTGCTCATCTTCTGACTTCGCTTCTTCTACGTATTCTTTCAGAAGTAATTGCGCTTCCAGTAATTCATGTTCCTCAAACGGACCTTGCATGTTTTCAATAATTGTCAAACATTCCAATGCCTGCATAAAATCACCAGTAGAAGCAAGCATCACGAAAAAGGGCAAGTGTTTATCATAAGATAGTTTTGAATTCCAAATCGTCGTGAGCAGTTTTTGACGAAGAACGGCATCTTTTTCCTCTCCGAGAAAATTCACCATGACCTCCACAGCTTCAGGTTTTTGAATGTCGGCCAAAAAAGCGAGAATGGCTTTCTCTAAAACCAAATCACATGCGCGCAATTGATTGAAAACAATGGGCAAAATGGATATTTCCCCCTGAAGTTCGAATACTTTTAATGCCGAAAGTGCATCGGTAGGAGAACCCTGTTGAAATTGTTTCATTGCTTCGTTAAGCTTTACTTTTTTTTGCTGCATGCTTGAATTTTGGACAAAGTTACAAAATCCACAGGACCTCATCGAACCAACTTTCCCTCAGACGAATCACAATTATGAAATTTTCATTGTTTAAAAGTAGTTCGAAGCTGCTCAAATTGGAGCTTGATCTTTTAGAAATTTGTATCAAATCGATTTATTATGAAAAAAGGAACGCAACTTTTTACTGGAATTTTAGTTGTTTTGGGAATGAGTGCTTGTGTCGCGCCGAAGAAATACAAAGAACTCGAAGCACGCGAAAAAGTATGTTCGGAAGAATTAGCAAAATATAAGAAAAGTGCCAGTGATTTCGAATCCCTTTCAAAAGATTTACAATCGAAATACGATCTTGCCTCGCGCGATGTTTCTAAGTTGAAACAAGATACTTCCGCAACAGGAAATGCGATGCGTTTGTTGCAAAGAGATTACGAACAACTTCAATCACAGCATGAATCCTTGGAAAATTCCTTCAATAAAATGAAAAATTTAAGTGCAAAGGAAACGGCTGAATTACAAACTGAGTTAGAAAATACCAACAAAGAACTTCAACGCAAGGCAGATGCCTTGTTAAAATTGGACGAAGAATTAAAAGCGAAGCAAAAACTCTT
Source organism: Crocinitomicaceae bacterium (assembly GCA_024643555.1). Lineage (GTDB taxonomy): Bacteria > Bacteroidota > Bacteroidia > Flavobacteriales_D > Crocinitomicaceae > UBA952. The sequence continues at coordinate 60,560 of JAHEMQ010000117.1, forward strand.
GGAGGAAAGAGAAAAACGTGTCAACGAATTGGAAGAAGCGATTCGCAAAAAAGACGCCGGAATTCAGTTGTTAAAAGCCAAAGTAGCCAATGCTCTGCGTGGATTTGAAAACAAAGGTCTGACCGTCGTTCAGAAAAATGGTAAAATTTATGTGAGTCTTGAAGCAAAATTATTGTTCAAGTCCGGCTCAACATTTGTTGAACCCGAAGGTCGCGAAGCATTGATTCAATTGGGACAAGTACTCGAAAGTGAAAAGGATTTAGAGATTGTAGTGGAAGGTCATACCGATACGGATAAATTATCTAGTCCAAATTCACCTAAAAATAATTGGGAACTTTCCGTTCTACGTGCTACATCTGTTGTAGAGATTTTATTAGCGAATTCGAGCATGTCGCCAGCCCAAGTAATGGCAGCAGGACGAGGAGAATTTCACCCTGTAGATGTGAATGATAAAGCTAAAAATAGACGTATTGAAGTGATTATTTCACCAAATTTAAATGAGTTATTTGAGATCATCTCGAACGACTAATTCAACACGCATTATGGGATCCAAAGAAAAGAAATTAACCCAAGATTCCGCTCCAATTTCCATCCCTACATGGTACGGTAAATCATGGCATTGGTTGCTGATGTTCGGAATCATTATCTTGAGTTACCTCACCTATTCCCCTGGATTTTCAGAAGAAAAGGAATTTACCAACTGGGACGATCCGGGTTATGTAGTGAATCAGCCGCTCATTAAAACGCAAGATGCCGATAGTTCTGCTTTGCTGTGGAAGCCAAGCACTGAAGTCATGCTCAATTACCATCCCATCACAATGTGGACATTGGCGAAAAACTACGCGTCCGCTGAGCTCGACATCCAAGCATATTTTAAAACAAACTTGTTTATACATACACTGAATGCCGTATTGGTCTTTATTTTGCTTTTTTCTCTGGCGAATGGATCTGTTTTCGTTTCTTTTTTTGGCGCACTTTTATTCGCCATTCATCCCATGCACGTTGAAAGTGTCGCTTGGATTTCTGAACGAAAGGATGTCCTTTATACCTTCTTTTTTCTCTTGTCACTCTTAAGTTATCTGCGCTATTTGCGCTTAGGTAAGTTCACTTGGCTATTAATCTGCCTACTTCTTTTTGCTGGGTCGTGTTTTTCAAAAGCGATGGCCGTTCCGCTTCCTTTTGTTTTGATTTTATTGGACCTCCTAAAAGGACGAGCATTCACATGGAAGACGATCGCTGAAAAAATCCCATTCCTCTTGATTGCCATTTGGTTTGGTCTAAATGCCTTAGAAATTCAATCCAAAGGTGCGATTACTGACTTTGATTTCTTCACTGGATGGCAACGAATCATGTTTGCCTCATATGGCTTCTGCGTATATTGGATAAAGTTTTTTGTGCCCTACGGACTATCTGCCTTCTATCCATATCCAAATTTGGAAAAACTCGATGAATTGCCTTTTTACTTCCAACTTGCACCTTTCGCAATCGTGGTATTCGGTCTTAGTTTACTACTGTGGACCTGGAAAAAAAAGAAAGAAGCCTTTAAAATCAGTGTATTCTCCCTCGGCTTTTTCACGCTGATGGTTGCACTCGTTTTACAGTTCATCAGTGTCGGGGCGGCAATAACTGCAGATCGATACACCTATATTCCATATATTGGAAGCGCATTTCTTGTTCTCTATTTTATTGATAATTGGTCTTTAAAAACAAGATTCCCTTACGTGGTCTCAGGTGTATTTTTTCTCTATACACTCCTGTTGATGAAACAAGCGTACGAACGAACGGAGGTGTGGACAAATTCTGCGACACTTTGGAGCGATGTAATTGAGAAATATCCATTTAAATTAAAAGAAAACGGGAAAGAAGTGAAGGTTCTTCAAACCGGTGCAGAAGTGGCCTATAAAAATCGTGGGAATTATTACCGTGAACACGGTGATTCTGTTTCGGCGATGCGCGATTATAGTGTGCTCGTGAAAGCACGTGTCAAAGATCCACTCATTTATTCCAATGTTGGAAACATGTATGCATTATTGAATCAGTATGATTCGTCCCTGTACATGTATAATTTAGCTTTAGAACGCAATCCAAAGTCCTTTGATGTACACTTAAACCGAGGCATCACTTTCGTTAAAATGTCTAACTATCAAAGTGCTGTCAAAGACTTCATCATGGCTTTGAAAATCAGGCCTAACGATGTAAATGCCCTTGTCAACCTGTGTGCCGCCACATTGAATGGAAAAATGTATGACAAATGCATTTCCTATAGTGTGCAATTGGAAAAAATCGCTCCACAGCGTTGGGAATCCTATTTCTATTTAGGAACAGCCTATGTCAATCAAGCAAAATTCAAACTGGGTGCAGATGCATTAGAAAAAGCAATCACATTGAATCCAAATGACCCTTATGCTTGGTACAACGCAGGTATTGCGCAACAACAAATTGGTGCAACAGAAAAAGCAAAAAGTTATCTGTTAAAAGCAAAGGCTTTAAATTATCCTGTTTCAGATCAAGTAATCAATAGCCTTTAACGAATTACATTGACATGACCGGTGAGGTCTTCGAAAATCCCCTTGCCAATTTCATAAACAAAATACCAAGAGTAGGTCCCAATTTGTACTGGTTCACCCTTGTATGTTCCATCCCACTTGAAATTTAAGTCAGTTGATTCAAAAATGAGTTCTCCCCAACGGTCATACAAATAGAAATGTCCACTCATCAAACCGGTAAATGCACCGGAGAAAAATTCATTGCAGCCATCTTGATCTGGGGTAAAGGAATTTGGAATGTAGATGTAGCGCTCTGGAATTACATGTATCCATTTGCTGATGCTATCGGAACAACCTTTTTGATCCGTGGCAACCAAGGTTACCAAATAGTCTCCTGGATCTGTAAAAATATGCGTAGGATTCACCATAAATGAATTAGCCGATCCATCGCCAAAATTCCACACATAAGCCCAAGCATTTTGGGATTGATTTAAAAAGGAAGTACTTAGATTTTCTGTTGGATAATGGGTCATTACCCAAAAGTCTGCAGTTGGTTTGACGACTTGAACAACTGCAACTCCGGTCACATAGAAGGTTTGACATTCATCAGAAACCTGCACAAAATAAGAGGTCGTCGCGACTGGATTGACCCATATTCCAGTAGTGGTTTGACTGGTTTGTGTCCAGAGGTAATAATAGTTTCCAAATCCACCCGAAGCCGTGACAAACAAATAAGCGCTATCTCCGGGGCATATTTGAAGAGGTCCATTGGTTTGAACCGTCAACGGAGGACTTGTGATCGTATATAAAATGGAATCTATCGCTAGGTTTCCACAATTATCACTAACAGATATGACATAATTGGTTGTCATTCCAGGAGAAACTGAAATCGAATCTGAAGCAGTAAAAGGAATTCCATTTGCCGTCCATTGATAATTATATGCGCCTGTGCCACCTGTGGCCACGACCCCAAAATCTTGTGGCACATATGGACATATTTCTGTCACGTCATTACTTACTGAAATGGAAATCGGAGGGTACTGTGGTACCGTTACGACAATAGAGGCTGTTGCAGGTGAACTTGAACAAGCATCACTCACTTGAACATTGATGGTTTGTGTGGAGTTTGGTGTAAAATTGATGAAACTCGTTGTTTCGCCTGTGCTCCATGTGAATTGATATGGCGTCACACCCCCACTAACGGTTGTTGTCAACTGAATCGGGTCACCAGGACAAGCAATGGTGGCGCCATTGATTGAAACGGCAAGAGGAGGTACATCTTGGATGTACAAGGTTACCACAAGAGGTGTAATATTTCCACATGGATCGCTAATCGGGAACGTTAGTACTACATTTTCCAATCCTTCTGTTAAGTTATCAAAGAGGGCATTTAGGGTAAATGTTGCCGTGGATTGTCCTGCATTGAAAGTAATGCTACCGGGAACACCCGTATAATCCTGACCATTCGTAGCAGTTCCACTGACTTGAACGGGAATGGTCAAGGAGGTATTGATGTTATTTTGACGTGTTAACGTCACATTCGCGGAAACACAACCCTCCGCTAGCCAATCTGGGTTGGTGTATACTTGTTGGGACAAAGTGTAATCGATTTCAATGGGTGTTTTGGTGGATAAGCTGTTTGCTTCTAAAAACATTCCAGAGTCCCATTGTCCGTCTCCTGCATCTGCAATGGCAATAATTAAATGATAGGTTTGTCCACATTGGACTTTAGAAACGGCTTCTAGAACATGGGTAAATCCGTCATATTGAATATACTGCGGATTAGCATTGTATGGAGCAGAATTCCCATCTCCATTGAAGTGAAAATACTGTTGATTGGTAATCGAGTTTACATTGTTAATGGAAACAATTCCTCCACCATTTGGTAATCGCGCAATGTTTTGAATACCGACAATTCCAGGTCCAGAAATAAAGAAACCAAAAACATCATTGTATCCGGAGTTATTTGGTGGTGCAAATTCTGGGTATTCATCTGATCCGAACACATATTTGAATCGAACCGTGTCGGCATAGGGAATGAAATCGAATTCCAACGTAGCTGCATTATATGTCTGTGTGCCTCCAAGAACTTGATTGGAAAGAAGGGGAGATCCTGGCGCATTATTATCCATTCCCGCATTGCTTTGATTGTTGGGTCCTTGTGGACCACTGCTTGTTGCTTGAACCGTTCCTGTTGTCATGACAATTCCCTGCGTGATTCCTAGAGTGGTATTATTCGCTGTGAATTGTCCGATGGCACCTGGACTTCCATTGTACATGACATTTGAAACGGTAACACCGGGTCCAAGTAATACATTTTGAACGAGACCTTGAGGAGATAAACTGGTGTTTGTAATCAATTGGCTAAAGGCCAATGATTGCATCGCAAATGCGAGCAAAGCCAAGATGAATTTACCGCTCATAAATAACTATCATACATTAAACGTACAAAAGAAAAAATCGTTGTGAAAAACGGCGTTTTTTTTCAAAAAAAAAGGATGCCGAAGCATCCTTTCCTTTTATTCGTTTTTTTTACTTGTTTTCAAACAATGGTTTGAGTGAGTACCAAGCTAAGAATGGGAAGAAGTGCATCGGCATGGCGTAGCAGTAAAATATGTACTGATGTGCCTCGGTTGTTTCACCTTTGAAAACAAATCCAAGAACTCCAATTAAACTTGCTGTTGTTAATCCGGCAAATAATATTCCGAAAATAACTTCACCAAACTTTGGAATAAACTTGGTGAATAACCAATGTCCCACCGTCGCTAAAACTGTTCCAATCATACATGAAATGAAGATAGCCAACGTAGGAACTTCTTTCGAGTAATCTTCTACCAACTGTGTTTGAATCATGTCTCCATAAAAATAAGAAACAACACCAGCCAAAAGGCCTGAACTAACTGCAAAAATGATTTTTTTTACCATAACTTTTTATTTTTTCTGAACGGGTAATGTGGCGGTAATTTTAATGGCGTCTGCAACGTCATCTCCTTTTTTTCCGACATTATAATCCGTTCTGTTCACGCTAAATTTAGCAATAAAAGTTCCTTTATTTCCTTTTTTTGAAAAAGTAAATGGAATAATGATGTCTTTAGTCACCCCGTGCATCTCTAATTTTCCGATTGCTTTAAAGCCTGATTCAGATTTTTCTATCTTGGTGGAAGTAAATTCGATGTATGGATATTTTTCCGCATTGAACCATTCTTCGCCTCGTGCATGTTTGTTTTGAAGTCCATTACCTGTATTGATGGATTCCACTTTGAGTTTAAAATTCAACTTTGCCGTGGACAGGTTTTCGGAATCAAAGACGATGGTTCCAGTGATCTCATCAAAGGTTCCACTCACATCTTTATTGGAAAACGCCACCTTGTGGGTCTCCAAAATTTTCCATCCTTGTCCAAAACTGGACAAGGAAAGAAACAAAACGATAATAAAACTGAAACTTTTCATGAAGTACTTTTGTTCAGGATTAGTTTTTAGAAACTTCTAAATCTGCGATTAATTTCACTTCGTCAGATAAACCAGGGCCAGCTTGACCCACACCGTAATCTGAA
>JAHEMQ010000024.1 GCA_024643555.1 Crocinitomicaceae bacterium
CAGAAACGATTTCAGAAACCTGACTATTTTCTTTCTGAAAAAGTTGACTATTTTGTTTGTGACAATTGGCAACAATTTCACCATCTGAATGCAAACGGTATGCCCAAGCACTGCCGAAGGTTACGAAAAAATGCGTTGCTTTACGTAGGAAATCCCTGAGTTCAATACGAAGCTTGTCCATTTTCAACTGTAACTCCTCCACACGCATTCCAAACACCGTCCCAGAAAGTTCCCAAGCAAAGAATACATCCTCTTGTTGCAAGATGCGAAACGTAAGGGATTCATCGAAACACCAGTGAATGATTTTCGCAATAGCCAATGGATGAAAAATCGTTCCTCCCGGATTAACCAATGATTCGAAGCCATTCGAACGAATGATATTTCCAAGTTCATCGGAAAAACAACTACCAAGAAAGACAAATGTATCCCCATGTTTCATGGTAGGATAGTGCTGTTCCTTTAGCCAATGATGGTAGTGATCGAAACTCATTTTTCGCTCAATAAATGATGCGCGTTTTGAAGTGCGGCTTCACTAATAACTTCTCCACTCATCAAGCGTGCAATTTCATTCGGACGCTCATTTTCATCGATAAGTCGGACCGTTGTTTGCATACGTTTGTTTCGCAATTCTTTCGCCACCACCATGTGTTGAGATGCTTTTGCGGCCACTTGTGGCAAGTGTGAAATCGCCATCAGTTGAACTGTTTCGCCCATTTTTGCTAACAGTTGTCCCATTTTCAAGGCCACATCACCAGAAACCCCTGTATCAATTTCATCAAAGAAAATGGTTGGCAAGGATTGTTTTTCCGAAATCAATTGTTGTAAGGCAAGCATCAAACGAGAAAGCTCTCCTCCACTTGCCGCCTTTTCGATTGGAACGGCTTCAATTCCAAAGTTTGCTGAAAATAGGAAATCTACTCCTGTACAACCGGTACGATTTAATTCTGATTGACGATGAAGGTCAAACTTGAGCGAGGTATGAGGTAATTTTAAATCTTTCAAGCGGTCCTGCAGTATTGCTAAAATGGCAGGAACACGCACTTCGCGTTGTTCGTGCAACCACTCTGCATCTTTCCAAAGTTCTTTTTTCAAGTGCTCGTACTCGGCACGTTTTTCGGAACATGCATGAAGCAATTGATCCAAGGAATTTAATTTGCTTGTCAATTGTTCGTACATCACATTCAATTCATCTGCAGAACTCAATCGATGCTTATTCAAAATCTTATTGAAGGCATTCCATTTCTCCACTAAAACCGATTTATCGGATTCATGAACATCCAATTGATCCATCGCGTCATCTGCTTCCAAAGAAAGTTCTTTCAATTCCAATAAAATAGAATCCAAACGTTCTTTCATGGATTGCAGCAAAGGATCGTAACTAGCTTGTTTATCGATGGATGACTTTAAACGATACAATTGTTCATAGCTACCATTCTCTGCAGTGATTTGACTGATTTCACCAAATACTTGAACGATTTGCGTTGCATTTTCCATGCGAGTGATGTCCATCTCTAATTGATTGAAATCAGTGGTCCCCAAGGAAAGTTCATTTAATTCCTCTAAGATAAAACGATCGTAATCTTCTGCTTGGACGGCTGCATGGTAGTTTTCTTCTAAAAATTTTAATTCTTTGCCAAGAAGATCAAAAGTCGCATGTTTTTTAGCAAATGCTTTTCGTTCTGTCATTAATCCTGTGAGGACATCGATCAACTCTAACTGAAAAGACTTTGATTTTAGTTCCAAGGTATTGTACTGTGAGTGAATTTGAACTAGTCTGGAAGTCAATAATTTCAGAATCTGCAACGAAACAGGCACATCATTGATGAAAGCCCGAGACTTTCCTTCTCGCGCAATTTCCCGTCGAATGATGGTATGCGAATCAAAATCCAAATCGTGTTCCTCAAAAAAGGCCAAATACGATTCGTTTAATTGAAAGGTCGCTTCAACAACGGATTTAGATGCATCGGGACCTATCACAGAAAGCTCAGCGCGTTCCCCAAGAATCAATTGCAAGGCATGAAGTAAAATGGATTTTCCAGAACCAGTTTCCCCTGTTAATACCGTATATCCAGTTTGGAAGTTTAATTCAACTTCGTCAATCAAGGCAAAATTGGAAATCCGGAGAGAAACTAACATTAATCTAAAATTGCCTGGTATCGAGCCGAATTTGCAGAATCTAAACGTTTAAGCAAGGCCACTAAGTCTTGTTTTTCTTTTAACTCTGAATCCGAAAAAACGTTTTTAAATTCCGGTATTTTACAGAATAAAAAGCTCAATAAGTTGATTGAATTTGGACGAGAAGCAGCCAATGGTGATAATTTATTCAAGGCATCATAAATGGCTTTTTTTCCAGCGGCTTTATCTTCATATAATTTGTCAATTCCTTTGCGGTGATACATATACAAACATTCGCGCATGGGATCATATACAGGTTGCAACATGTTGTCTACCAAATAAAATCGATTTCTTTTTCCAGGTTCTGATGATTTCCATCCAGGAGCTCCGCCTACTTGAGCATTGTTCACGATGGCCTGTGCCTCAATGAAATAAGGAGTTCCACCTTTCAAAGAAAAAGAATCATAGTCTAAGCCAATAATGAAATAGGCATAAAAGGCTAGAATAGATGTTAAATTATCTCTGAATTGATTTTGTGCATAGACCAAAACGGCATTACGCGAGAAATTCACGGCAAAATTTTCATCTTCGAAATTAAACAAGAGTGTATTGTAACTTGAATTAAACGACGGACGCGAAGATTGCACCTGAATGTATCCTTTGTAGGTTCCCGTAGATGGAATTTCACGAATTTGAATTTGTAAGTTGCATTTGATGCGCTCTTCCGTTTTGAATTTGTCTTTAGTCCATTGCGTATTGTTCATCAAATCAAAGATGCTTTGCTCCATCTGCTTAATGATTTCTTTTTCGGTAGATGACACTTCTACTTTCGCGTCCACCAAAACTGACACTTGACAATTAAGTTCTTGCGCGTTCGCGAACGCTGCAAAAAAAGTCGCAAAGAAAAATAAACTAAATGCCTTCATTATTCAATAGTTAAAACGACAGATAAAATATCCTGAGCCACTTCTCGTTTAGATTTGAGTGGAAAAACATGGGCCTTTTTATCCTTATCGAAAATAGTAATTTTATTTGTTTCCGACTGAAATCCACTCACATCTTTTATAAATTCATTCAAGATGATGTAGTCCAAATTCTTTCGGTCTAATTTACCTAACGCATTTTCTTCCGCATTATTGGTTTCCAAAGCAAATCCAACCACTAATTGTCCATTCTCTCGATGCGCCGAAGCCCATGAAAGGATGTCTGGATTTTTAACTAAGTGGAGTATAAAGTCTTCTTCGTTCTTTTTTATTTTTTGTTTCGCGAACACTTCCGGACGATAATCTGCTACCGCCGCACTAAAAATCCCCATGTGACATGCGTTCCAATGTTCTTGAACAGCGGCAAACATGTCTTGAGCAGACTGTACCCGAATCAAGGTTAAATTTGGATGCGTCAGTTCCAGAACACTAGGACCACTGATTAAAATAACTGAATGTCCTTGTGAGAGACTTAGATGAGCCAATTCAAAGCCCATTTTTCCACTGGAGTGATTCCCTATAAAGCGAACCGGATCAATGGCTTCATGTGTGGGTCCTGCCGTGATTAATACCGTTTTTGATGATGATTTTTTTCCTTCATTCTGAAAAAAAACACTCAATATTTGCGCAATTTGCTCAGGCTCTTCCATGCGCCCCTGTCCTTCTAATCCACTTGCCAATTCACCTTCGGTAGCCGGTATTATTTGTACCCCATCACCTAACAAGGCCTCCATATTTCGCTTCACCGTTGGATGTTGGTACATATCCAAATCCATTGCTGGAGCTATGATTGTTTTTGCTTTCATGGAAAAATATGTTGCCAAAAGCAAATTGTCACAAAGGCCACTTGCCATTTTCGCTAAAGTATTCGCAGTGCAGGGTGCAATAACGAGTACATCTGCCCATAGTGCTAATTCCACGTGATTGGTCCATTCTCCTGTTTGCTTGTTCCAAAATTCGATGCTGACCGGATTTTCGGTCAACGTGGACACAACGAGGGGACTTATAAAATCAGAAGAGGCAGGAGTCATGATTGCTCTGACTTCTGCCCCTTGTTTTTTTAATATTCGTATGAGGTAAGCAATTTTATAAGCTGCAATACCTCCTGTTATACCAAGAAGGATGCGCTTTCCTTGCATTACTGTTTTGCTTCTGGTTGACGCATATAGATTTTATCATCCAACAGTTCTTGTGTTGCAATCGCTGTTGGTTTCGGCATTTTTTCGTAATGCTTAGAAATTTCAATTTGCTCACGATTTTCAAAAATCTCTTCTAAATTATCTGTAGAAGAAGCAAATTCTTGTAATTTTTGTGTCAATTCTTCTTTCACTTCTGAAGAAATTTGATTGGCACGTTTAGAAATAGCTACCAACGCTTGGTAAATGTTTCCTGTTTTTTCTTCCATACGAATGGTGTCACGCGTAATGGTTGATTTTTCTGCTGTTGTGTTTTTCGTACTCATAAGTCACTTTTCAGTTGTTTTTGCTTCCAACTTTTCCATCAATGTCGTTAATTCCTTATTGTATTTAGAAGCTGGATAGCGAAGGGCAAAGTTACGGAATCTTTCGTTAGTTTGTTCGATTCGTTCTGATTTTTTGCTTTCAATGCTGTTTACGGTTAGGAAATAGGAATTTTTGACAACTAAAAAGTTTATTTCTTCCGCATAATCGGATTGACTATGTCCTTCTAAAAAGAGTTCACCCGCCGTCACTGCAGCACGATAATTTTCCGTTCGGTTGTATAATTTAACCTGATCATATTGCTTTGTTTCTAACTTAAATTGCAAGTTATCAATGATGTGATTGCATGAATCCAATAAATACGACTGAGGATAACGGTCGATGAATTGTTGCACATTATTGATCGCCAATTCCGTTTCTGTTTGATCCAAGGAATGCTCTGGAGAATTTTTCACACTGCACAATGCCACCATAAACAAGACCTCTTCATTCTTGACGCTATAAGGAAACCGCTGCATGTATGCACTAAAATAATATTGTGCCATGTAATAGTCCTCCACTTGAAAATAACTCTTTGCCAGGCGGTAGTATGACAATTCACCTTCTGCACTTTTAGGAGAATGTTGGTAAATTTGTTCATACAAGACAATCGCTTTTTCATATTGCTTGCCATCATATAATTCGTTGGCAACATCGTATTTCTTCGCGAAGTCATCCCCTTTTACAATCTGATTATAATTGGAACAAGCAGTCAAAAAGAACAGTGTACAAGCTAGAACAAATAGGTTTATTTTCATCATTTTACTCTTAAACTTCTTCCAACTTGAAGAACGGTTGTTGGTTTGATGCCATTCAAGGAACATATTTTTGAAACAGTTGTTCGATTCCTGTCAGCAATCTCCGTCAAGGTATCTCCTGGACGAACTTGATAATAGCGTACTTGAGGTGTACGCACCACCACTGGCGGAGGCGTTACAGCAGTAGGCGTTTCTGCCGGATGCTCCTCGTAATAATCTGTTGGTTTGGCACCTGGACGAAACAAGCCTTTGTGCACAAACAAATTTTCATTTTTCAAAAAGCGTTTGTCAAAATCTATGATTTCTTCTGGATTCATAGGGGCATCGTAAAAACGTATTTCAAAATGCAAATGTGGTCCAAAAGAACGACCTGTGTTTCCTCCAAGGCCAATAGGATCTCCCGCTTTTACTTCTTGATCCGGATATACCAAAAACTTACTCAAATGGGCATGAAAAGTCTCTAATCCATTGTAGTGACGCAGAATCACCAGATTTCCAAATCCACCGTCGTTGTACTTCGCATACCTCACTTTTCCGGACCATGTCGCATAAACGGTGTCACCCACGTTCAATCCAATGTCAATTCCATTATGGTATCTCCCGCTTCGGTAACCATAACGAGATGTTACGATTCCCTTGGTTGGCATGGAGAATCCGTCATTCACTTCGTCGTTCACACACAACCAAATCGTATCTTTCAGCTTCGACAAATCGTTACGACTCGTAAAACAAACTTCATTGTTCCATGAAAGCGTAAAGGGCACATCTTGTTCTTGCGTCATGATTTGATGAATGCGCGCATTCATGATGCCATCAAACTTGAACGGGTTATACAAGGCCCAAGTTTTATTGGAATAAATAATCACCTTGCCGACTTCTGTATCAACCGTATCTAAGGCACGTTGCGCAAGGACAGGCGAAGAAATAGACGCAAGGAAAAATAAGATATGTAAGATCGATCGGGTCAACTTCTAAAAATAAGGATTTCAAAGATAGTGAATTCCTTTTACATGGCCCGAATGTCCATGATTTCAATGTTGTAAAAAACCTGTTCGTTTGGCTTCACCAAGTCTGCATAACCGCGAGCGCCATAGGCTTGAGGAGCATCAAGAATAATGTAATAACGCTCTCCTTTTTTGGCTTGACGCATGATTTTTCGGAGTCCGGGAACAATGGTTTTTTGCCCTGGTGTATATTTCAATGGATAGTTTCCTAAACGCGTATTCATGACCGAGGATTTTGATTCGGTGGAAACCATGGCGTGAAAGGATAATTCTTTGGTTGGATCCGCCGCCAATGAAGAGCCTGAGCCATCTTTGATTTTCCATGAGGTAATGCCGTCCTCATGAATGCTCGGAGTTACCAATGCCATTACTTTCACATACAACCAATTAGAAGAATTCGCTGGAATTACGCCTTTGATTTCCTTGGATCCGAGTGCCAACTCTGCTGGAATTTCGATTTTCACAAAATCGCCAGGGGTCAACTCTTGAAATGCTAGGTCCCATCCCGGAGTTTGCATGTTATATCCAATAACAAATGGAATAAAGGGCATGTTAATGCGATTGTTTCCATCCACAATCTTACCATCCGGCAAAGCCAAACGGTAATCGATTAAGGCCATTTCTCCCTTTTTCAATTTTCGACCTTTGCCTTTTAGAATCCATTTGATTACCAAGCCATTGTCAAAGCTTTTGACATCAGCCACTTTTCCTTTTTCAAAGGATTTCAAGTTGTCTTTGGTGGACTGAAATTCTTTTTCGACTTGCTCTTTCTTTTGCAAAGGTTTTTGAATGTCCTTTTTGATGGGAGGATTTTTCTTGCCTGTCGTGGTCTGACACGCAGCCAATGAAAGCATTAAAAAACAGATAATTATTCTTGTCATTATTTTAAATCAATTAGTTGAAGATCAATATACAATACACTTTGTGGCGGGATTTTCATTCGATCTCCTAAAAGTCCGTGCCCCAAATAACTTGGAAGGATCAACTTCGCTTTATCTCCTTTCCTCATGAGCTGCAAGGCTTCGTGAATACCCGATTCTTTTTCACTTTTGGCGATTACAACTCGTTCAATTTCGTCTTTCGCTGTTTCATAACATACACGGCCATCCAGCAACTCGATTTTGACGCGTATGATGGCTTCTTGTCCCACTTTCGCCAAATCTGGACCAACTCCTTGGGAATAACGCATAAAACGCAATCCAGATTGACTTTCCGTAGCATGCATTTTTAATTCGCGGTGATGCGCTAGAAACAAATTGATTTTGATTTCTTCGCGCGCATTCAATTCTTGATTAAAATCGACCGAATAGGCAGTCCCCCATTTTTTCGCTGTTTTATCCTGTGTTTTTTCTGCTCGACAGGCAAAGAGTACGAGTACTAAAAAAAAGAAGGGAAATCGAATCATTTTGTTTGTGTTAACTCCCCTACTAACGAACGGAAGCGGTCAATTGTTACACTGAGTGAATCATTTGAAAATCCTCCTGCTGCGTATTGATGTCCGCCACCCATGAAGTATTTCGCTGAGAATTCATTCACGAAGTACTTTCCTTTGGAACGAAAGGAAATTTTAATCCCGTCTTCATGCTCGACAAAAAATGCAGCAATGGAGATTCCCTCAATGGATAAAATCACATTCACCAATCCTTCGGTGTCGCCCTTTTGATAATCAAACCGACGTAATTCCTCCAAGTTCAAACTGATTAATCCGATCGGTAAACCAGGAAAAAGCTCGAGTTTTTCTGCGATAGCATAACCCCGTAACTGCAATCGAGAAACGGTATTCACATCGTAAATCGCTTCGTGAATATTGACGTGATTCACGCCAATTTTCAATAAATACGCAAGTACCTCGTGTGTTTTGGGGCTGACTGATGGAAAACGAAAGGAACCAGTATCTGTCAACATGCCCAAATAAATGCCATTTCCTACGGCTTCGTCAATACAGGACAACAAGTCCATTTCTTCGATGCATTCAAAAATCAATTGTGCCGTTGAACAAACTTCGGGACGAGAAACGGTAATTTGACAAAAATCCTGAGGATGAGGATGGTGGTCAATCATGATTTTTGTCGCTGGGAAATCCAACACAAATGACTCCATGTCCTTCCCTACTCTGCTCGCACCATTATAGTCCAAGCAATACATGGCATCGAAAGTCGATAGATCTGCAGCGAATCCTTGATCATAAATGGAGAACTCGACATCCTTTAAAAAAGGCAATAAAAAATCAGCCGGACGATCAGGAATCAATACATGTGCTTTTTTGCCCATGTTCTTCAAGAAGAAATACCATGAAACAACACTCCCAATGGCATCACCATCGGGAGATTTATGTGTTGTAATTAAAACCTGTTGGCTTTTATCAATCTGTAAACGAAGTGCATCTATCATGCAACAAAGTTAATTGTTCTGCTGCATGTGTTCAGCTTCTTCTTTATCTTCTTGAAATAATTTCGGTAAATCTTTTTTTCCTTGAAGGTTATCCATCAAATCTTCTAATTGTGAAATGGACAAGTTCTTCGCGATAATTTTCTTGTCTTTATCCAAGACAAAAATTCTTGGTGTCGAATATAAGTCATAAGTTGTTTGGAAATTCAAGGATTCCAAAGTAGTTGGCTTTCCTTTTTCTCCGGCGTACACAGGCACCAATTTTTCCGGTGTTGCTTTCGCGATTTCATAGATACTATTTGTCACCGCCACGTTAATAAACGGCAATTTATTTTCGCGAATGTATTTTTTCCATGATTCAAAATCTTTACCAATTCCTTTACCAACGGCATATACTTCAATGTTACGGTTTTTGAATTTCTCATTGTAAAGCGTCACTAATTTCGGTGTCACTTTCTTGCAATGACCACACTCTGGATCCCAGAAATATAAAATCGTATACTCCGATTTCAAGGAATAGAAATCCAACCATTTGGTATCCGAAGTATCGCGAAGAATTAAATTGTATGGCTTCGCTCCAACGACAAGATTTAACTTCCATTTCAAGTCTTTACACAATTCTTCGAATTTGTCCTCTGCCACCCATGTTGCAGGTGATTTTCCTGTTGTAGGATCCGTGGTACAGAAATAGCGATTCAACATGTACAGATAAACTTTATCCATCCCCATGATTTGACTCTTGCCAAAAGTAGAGGCAATCCATCCTACACTATATTCAAACATCTTAGATTTTGGATCGAGTCCATCACAGAATTTGAACGCATATTTAATGATCGTATCCCAATGTTGAATCATCATGTTTTTACCGAAGTAAAACTCTAATTTATTGTGAAAAATAGGGTTGTTCACCAAGGCATCCGTTTTTAAATCAACATTATCCCAATAATGCTCGAAGTAATATTTATAACGGAAATTCGAATCGATGATTTCGCCTTTTTCATTTTTGGGAGATTCAGGAACGAACACATCGATGGACATTTTCACAATTTTCCCAACCAACATCGCTGGATGTTTCGCGACGATATCTTTCTGATAGTCATCTACTTCTTTATTCAACGCGTCAATGGAAGTACTTAACGTTTTGTATTCTGGATCGGTATCTTTCAACTTCGCGCGTTGTTCCGCCAATTTATTTGCTTCTCCTTTTTTCGAACTGATGTACTTCACGTATGGAATAAAGATTTTATTCTCTTCGGATTTTTTAATCACCAGGTTCCCCATGAAATCTGGTCCTTTTGTCTCTAGTTGGACCTCCTCATTGTTGTAAACAAACTCGAAGTATTTTTGTCCGGGCAACAACAAACCAACAATTCCAGGCTTTTGTTTTTTTCCATCAAAAACCACTTCACCATTTTTCATTTCTGCAGTATCTGCATAATTCAAACGAGAGCCGAAATATTTAATCAAAAATACGGTCGTATCTTTTTGTCCTTCCACCTTCAAGCGGATTTTCTGAGCGTAAGTCATTGACGCACATGCCAAAAACAAAAATGTTAGAATATTTTTCATAGAATTTAGTAAGTTTTATTGTACGAATATGCTTTTAATTTATTTCTTATTGATTTTTTTAACATTTCTTTAACCAAAGAATGTTCCTACAAAAACGCCATTATTGTTCACCACGTTTCGTTTTGCAGATGACAGACGCTGATATCAACAAAAAGATGCTTTGCAGACGTTTTTAAACCATGAGAGGTATTTGATCCATTAACGGTAATTCATCATATGGATTCAAGGATGTCATATCCGAATAGCGTTTCAACCACGTCAGTTGTCGCTTTGCATAATTACGGGTGTGCTGTTTGATTTTTGCAATTGCTTCGTCATAGGAATATTCATTCTCCCAATAGGAAAAAAATTCTGAGTAACCGACCGTGTTCAAGGCCTTCATGTGACGAAAGGCAAACAAGGATTTCGCTTCTTCCAAAAGCCCTTCGGAAATCATCCGTTCCACACGTTGATCAATCCGCGCATATAAATCCGCCCGTTCCCAATCAATTCTAAAACGTTGAATATCATACGGATGATGCATGTTGCCAACGCGAAGTTCCGAATAAGTTTTACCTGTTAATTCAATCACTTCCAAAGCGCGAATCAATCGAACCGGATTATAGATGTCCACTTGTTTATAATAGGTAGGGTCTTTTTCTTCCAATTGACCTTGTAAAAAGTCTAATCCTTCCGAATGATAAAGTTGCGTCCATTTTTCCTGAACGTGTAGGTCATGTGGAATATCATCCAATCCAAAAGTCAAGGCATCGATAAACATTCCAGAACCACCAACGATGACTGCGGCGCCATTTTTCATCAACAAGTCATCCAATACGGGCTTTGCTTGCGCCGCAAATTGACTCGCTGAAACTTCCTGATGAATGGAATGTGAATGTATGAAATGATGTTTGAATTGCTGCAGTTCCTCTTCGCTTGGTTTCGCTGTACCAATGGACATTTCTCGGTAAAACTGACGTGAATCCGCAGAAATAATTTCCGTTTGCAGCTTTCGTGCTAAATCAATGGCTAAACTTGTTTTTCCCGACGCTGTAGGTCCTTGAACAATAAAAACCCTCCCCTTCACCTTTTCCATTTACTTCCAAGCCGTATAAATCGCAAATACTTTCTTCACATAGGAGACGGCGTGTCCACGGTAAGCACCACAGCGCACATGTTCTGAGCGATAGTATTTAGGTTCATCGAGGTGGCGAACCATTTCCTCCACATTTCCATCCCAAATCAATGGATTTAGTCCGGTAGCACGTGCTAGGTTTTGCGCATCTTCAATGTGACATGGACCAGCATTATACGAAGCAAGTGTGAATTTCAAGCGTTGTTCAGGATCTGGAACCGCTTTCCAGCGACTAAAGGTACGATTCAATAATTTCATTCCTCCTGCAATTTGAACATCGGGAGGAGAACCAGGGAAAACACCGCAGCTTGGACCGGTATTCGGCATGAATTGCATCATTCCATAAGCTCCACCGAATCCTCGTGCATTTGGATTGAATCGAGATTCCTTGAACGCAATTGCTGCAAGCACCTTCCAATCCCAGCCATATTTTTTGGCAACGGATTTGAAAACATCATCGAAGGGCGATAAGTGTCCTTTTTTCGTGATGTAAAATTCTACTGGCGCAACATCTAAGTAATCAAAATAACGCTTTTTTAAATCCTTGTAAGCAGGAGAAGCACAGTAGGATTCAATAAAGTCATCCAATTTCTTTTTCAATTCAGGACTATTCAATCTTAGTCCAAACGCGATTTTTTGTTGAAAGGACATGCGCGTTTCAATATTCAAGTTTGGATGCATTTCTTTACAGATGCGGGCAAGGTTTTCGTGAGCAACCGTAAACGGAATGACATTCGTTGCAACCATATCGATTAAATCCTCTGTAATCGGATCATCTTTTTTATAACGAATTTGAATGCGAGATCCAATTTCTTCCTGTAGGTCGGTTAGTCGACGTGAAAAGGGAGAATGACTGCGCACATAGACCGTTTGATTTGCAATTTGAGCAGGCTCTTTGATTAATGAATCTCCGGTGCGTTGAACTAAAACTTGATGTGTGTAGTAATACGGAGTAGAGTAAGTCATCTTTCGTTGATCAGCTAAAGAAACGACCAAGTTTGATGCAATCACATCCCCTTCTCCGTTATTCAAAAACTTCTGGAAATCATTGGTGTTAGAAATTACTTTCACCTCCATTTTTAATCCCATGGATTTACAGAAGGTATCCATAATTTCGTATTCAAATCCCAAGCGTTTTCCTCGGTATTCAAAAAAGGAGAGGGAACTATTTTCCGTAAGTACAGTCAGTTTCCCTTTTTTCTGAATTTCCTTCAAATCGATTTTCACAGCAGGTCCATGATGCTTGTCCCCACAAGAAACTAATACCAAGGCAATCAATAAAGTAGTCCATGTTAAACGCATGTGCACTTTTTTTAGTAAGTCATTCTTTACGAAAGAATTAAGTTAAAGTTACATAAGCACTTGAACATTTGGAATATTTCAAAATAAAACGCATATTTGACACTCAATTGATTGTGTATGAGCAATGAACAAAATGAAATTTACTCGAAGGTAGTCCGAGCTGGAAAACGCACCTATTTCTTCGACATTAAGTCCACCAAGGGAAATGATTTGTACATTACCTTAACCGAAAGCAAAAAAACATTCGGAGACGAAGGAGATGGTAACTATCAGAAGCACAAGATTTTCCTATACAAAGAGGACTTTGAGAAGTTTCGGGAAGGCTTAGATGATGTGTTGGCAAAAATTGATGAAATCAAATCCAATCAATAATTTTTTGAAAAAAGTCTTGCAGAATTAAAAAGTATCTATATCTTTGCACTCGTAAATCACAAGGGAGTTTAGCTCAGTTGGTTTAGAGCATCTGCCTTACAAGCAGAGGGTCGGGGGTTCGAATCCCTCAACTCCCAC
>JAHEMQ010000025.1 GCA_024643555.1 Crocinitomicaceae bacterium
AGGAGTGGCTAAAACAATAGTAGGGCATGTTACGGTATTGAGGTAATTTAATTTTACAAGATTATTTTAAATCATTCTTGTAACTTTGCACTTGAAAAAATAATTGAATGAAAAAGTTAATAGAAGAATTTCCACAGAATATTGTAGACGCTACAGCAATTGCAAAAGCATGTACTTTTCAAAAACCAGCAAATGAAATCCATCATATCGTTATTTGCGGACTAGGTGGTTCAGGAATTGGTGCGAAAATAGTTTCCAATTGGATTCAAGATGAAATAAAAGTGCCCGTAGTTGTAAGTAATGAATATACATTACCGGCATTTGTAAATGAAAACACATTAATTATCGGTTCTTCTTATTCTGGAAATACAGAGGAGACAACCATGAGTATCCATGAGGCACATGCAAAAGGATGTCACATTATTGGTATCACAAGTGGTGGAAATTTAGCCTCTTTTTGTCGCGACAATGGCTATGATTGCGTCATTGTACCGGGTGGAAATCCACCGCGAAGTGCGTTGGCATTTTCTGTAGTTCAGTTATTACACATCTTGGCAGAACTAGGATTCACATCAGCAGAACACGTTGCAACGATGAATAAATCTGCGAAAGTACTCACAAATGAATTAGACGAAATCCAAGCGGTAGCGAAGGAATTAGCAGCTCATTTATTTGGTAAAGTGGGAGTCTACTACGCTGAAACGAAATACGAAGGAGTAATCGTTCGTGCACGTCAACAATTCAACGAAAATTCAAAATACTTAGGATGGCATCACACGATTCCTGAAATGAATCACAACGAACTTGTTGGATGGAGTGGAGGAGATGCTCGTTTTGCACCTGTTTTCTTTAGCACCGGGGATTTACATCCAAGAAATCAAAAACGTTTGGAAATTACCATGGCAGCCGTAGAAAAAAAATGTGGTAAAATCTTCACCCTGCATACAAAGGGGGATACATTTATTGAGCGATCGTTATACTTGATTCACATTGTTGACTGGGCTTCTTATTACTTGTGTGATTTGAATGGCGCGGACATTATTGATATCGAGATCATTGATTACCTGAAAGGCGAATTGGCGAAATTTTAATGGAAACACCGCGTGTCCAGATAAAGGACCTTGGACTCATCGACTATAAAGAAGCCTGGGATTTACAAGAATCGTTGCTGAAAGAAGGCGTAGATCTTAAAATCGCGAATCGTACCAGTGAAACTGCGTTTCTTCCTGTGAACCACATTTTACTGTGTGAGCATCCTCACGTGTATACGTTGGGGAAAAGCGGCAAACAAGAACACCTGCTTTTGGACGATGAAAAATTGTTGGATGTTTCGGCTACCTATTATAAAATCAATAGAGGTGGAGATATCACGTACCACGGACCCGGACAACTCGTCATGTATCCGATTCTTGATTTGGAACAGTTTTTCACGGATATTCATAAATACATGCGTTTTCTAGAAGAGGTAGTGATCAATACCTTAATGGATTATGGCATTCATGCGGACAGATATGAGGGGCTTACAGGTGTTTGGATAGAGCCGAATACACCAGGTGCTCGAAAAATCTGTGCTATGGGCGTGAAATGCTCCAGATGGATTACCATGCATGGAATTGGATTCAACATCAATTCGGATTTAAGTTATTTTGGACACATTGTTCCATGTGGGATTGATGATAAAGCAGTGACTTCACTTGAAAAAGAATTGGGCCGAAAAGTGCCAATGGATGAAGTCAAACAAAAGTTAATTCAGCACATGTCCAAGGTTTTTGGATTCCAACTAGAAATGAGATAGAAAATGAGAGAAGAATTAAAAGGACCAAAAGTCGAAAATGTATCCATTGCGTTGGTGGAAATTCCACTTGAAAACAATGAAAAAGAGTACATGGTTTACCTCCTAAATTTGCGCGACGACATCATGGAAGGAATAATTGTAGCATCAACTGGATATGGAGAACATCCAACTACAGGGGAACAAGTGAAGACTTCAACTTTGCGCAAAGGGATAGAGTTAATGCTTCCCAATGAAGCCGCCCGTATTGAACCGATTATGCCAGATTTGTTCGATTTAACGAATGAATATTGGGTCAGTTTTTGGGTGAACGATGACATGTATGACAAACGCTTTGTTTTTATCCCAGGAAGCATCAATGAAAAAGAATTTAAAATGATTGAGCAACTTGGTTACAGGGGTGTCATCCTTGAAGCTTAATCAAAATAAAAACTAAGAATTCGTCCGAAGTAAGGATTTCCCAGTCATTTCAATAGGTGCAGCTAAACGCATGCGATTCAAAATCGTGGGCGCCACATCTGCTAAAATACCGTCATTCAATTCAATGCCAGCATCGTTGGTGACAAGAATCACAGGTACTGGATTTAAACTGTGCGCAGTATTTGGAGTACCATCTGGATTCACCGCATAATCAGCATTTCCATGATCAGCTATGATTAAGAATTCATATCCAACCGCTTTACCTGCCTCCACAACATCTTTTAAACAGGCATCCACCGTCTCTACTGCTTTTACAATGGCAGAAAACACACCGGTGTGTCCAACCATATCGGGATTGGCAAAGTTTAAACAAATGAAATTCGGCTGCTCGTTTTGAATACTCGCAATGATGCGATCTCGAACTTCGAGCGCACTCATTTCAGGTTGTAAATCATAGGTTGCCACCTTTGGAGAGTTCACGAGAAGTCGACTTTCTCCAGGGAACGCCGTCTCGCGTCCGCCACTAAAAAAGAAAGTGACGTGTGGATACTTTTCGGTTTCCGCTATGCGCACTTGCGTGCGGTCCATATTGGAAATCACTTCGCCTAGGGTATTTATTAGATTATCTTTTTCGAAAATAACGTGCAGACCCTTGTAGGTAGCATCGTAATTCGTCATGGTGCAATAATGTAAATCTAAAGGAGACATTTGATATTCAGGAAAAGATTCCTGCGTAAGTACCGTTGTAATTTCTCTCGGACGATCTGTTCTAAAATTGAAACAAATGACAACATCCCCATTTTCAATGAGCCCGTTTGGATCAATGAGGTGCGGCTCAATGAATTCATCCGTAATTTCTTGTTTATAGGATTGAATTAAAGCTTCCGCTGCTGAATTTGCGCTTTCTCCTACACCCTTGGTGAGCAAATGATAAGCTTTTTGAACGCGTTCCCATCGTTTATCACGGTCCATGGCAAAATAACGTCCAATAATGGTGGCAATTTTACCAGTGCTTAAGGTTAATTGTTCTTCTAATTTCTGAATGAAGCCAAGTCCACTTTTAGGATCACAATCGCGCCCATCTGTAAAGGCATGAATGTACACTTGTTTTAATTCATGCGATTTTGCCATTTCACATAAAGTGTGCAAATGGGCTTGAGAACTATGCACACCACCTTCGGAAACAAGTCCGATAAAATGCATTTTTTTATTTCGTTCTTTCGCAAAACGAAAGGCTTCTAATAAAACGGGATTCCTTTGAAAGTCTCCATCGCGAATAGATTTATTGATACGAGTCAACTCCTGGTATACAATACGTCCGGCACCAATATTTAAGTGTCCTACCTCGGAATTCCCCATTTGTCCATCGGGTAATCCAACATCCTCTCCACTCGTTTTAAGTGTCGCGTGCGGGTATGTTGACCACAAGGAATCCATGAACGGAGTCTGTGCAACGGAGATGGCATCTGAAGCGGATTGATCGCCAATCCCCCAGCCATCTAAAATGATGAGTCCGAATTGATTTGTCATAAGGTCAAAGTTACCTCAAAAATTGTTCCTCGCGGCGTATTTTCTTTACAAGTAATTTGTGCCCCTTGTAACTGTGCGAATTCCGCTGCAATGAATAATCCGAGTCCACTTCCTTGTTTTTGACGTGTCTCTTCATTACCAACTCGGTAAAATTTATAGAAAATGGCTTCTCTTTCAGAAACAGCGATACCTGGACCTTCATCTTTCACACCAAAAACCAGTTGTTTCTGTTCTTGTTTCAGGTAAACGCCAATGTTTGCATGCACTCCCGCATACTTACATGCGTTTTCCAAAAGGTTCACAAGTATCATTTCCAACAGAAAGGCATCGCCGTATAGATGTACATCTGTAGCCACCTCAATTGTGATAAACTCTTGCAGGTATCGTTTATGAAAGCGATCAACAATGGATTGAATCAAGTCACTAAAATTAATATCGCTTTTTACGGCTTGAAGTGACTTATTCTCCACACGAGAAGCATGAAGGATATTGTCGATAAGCAAACTTAAGCGTTCGTTTTCATCCATAGCCTTCTTGAGTAAATCAGTTTTCTTTTCCTCTGGAAGTTCATGCCTTAGGAGGGTTTGTAGAAAAAGTTTAATGGAGGAAATAGGTGTTTTTAATTCATGGGTAACTGACAAGAGAAAATTGGATTGACGCTGCGTAAGGGAAATTTCTTTTAGGATTACTTTTCTCATTTTTAAAATGCCCAAGAAAAGTATGAGCATGAAAACAGAACCTTCACCGATAATCATCCAAATTCTACGTTGATAGTCGACCTCAGAAATAGCGATTTGTCCGCTGAGACGGATTAATAAATTACCCCACCAGATGAATTGAAGGAAAACATAAATAATGAGAACAACGAGAAAAAAATTCGCTTGTTTTTTCATTAAACCGTTAGACTTTTAGGCGTTGAAATGAGTATTTTAATAAGAAAGGCGTGGTTAAGGTGGTTACCAATCCCATGATGACTAACATGGAGAATATTTCCACATTAATAAATCCTTCTCTAAAGGCAATATTTGCTATCACTAGCTCCATGATTCCACGTGCATTCAAACCGTAAGCTAGGGTTACTGATTGACGATGACTTAAGTGTGCAATGCGTCCACCGATATAACCACCCACAATTTTTGAGAGGAATGAAACCGCAATAATCGCGAATAAGAGCGGATAGTTTGCAATGGCGGAAAACTTGAATTCGAGCCCAATACCAGCAAAGAAAATCGGTGCAAGGAAGCCCATAGCCATGCTACTGGTGGTTTTCTGAAATAAATCAAGATTCTTTTCACCAATGAGCTTTTTATTCAGAAGCATGGAGGCAAAGAAGGACCCGATAATAAAGTGTAGCCCAATGCTTTCTGTCATGGTAGCGAAAAGCAAAATGAACATGAACAACAAGGCAAACAAGGATTCTTTTCCTTTCAGGATTCCTAAAAGTTTGTCGATTTGACTCTCAACGAAATTTTCTTTCTGAGAAAAATGTTTGATGACGCGATAAGAAATATAGGCAACAATAATGAAGGCAATTAATTTAATTCCAGTTATGACGGTGGCGGTTGTAACTGCTGAAAAGGACTTGTCGATGTTTTTCATGTCCAGCAAAATCCCTAGAATGGTTAAGGCGAGTACATCGTCGAAAATAGCAACGGAAATGATTTTTTGTCCGACCTCAGTGTTCAATTTTCCTAAATCCATGAGAATGCGAACGCTAACAGGCAATGCTGTAATTGCCACACATAGCCCTATGAATACCGTTGTCATAACACTTTGCCCGAATAATTTTCCAATTAAAAACCCACAGACTATTGGGAGAACAAAAGCAAGCAGTGAAATAACAAAATTTCTACCCTTCATGGATTTTAGAATATCATCAAAATTGATTTCTAATCCTGCTAAAATAACCAACAAGAAAACACCTAGATCAGAAATAACTTTTAACTCTTCTGTTCGATGAATGAAATTCAATAAGGTTGGTCCAAGAATGATTCCCGCGATGATTTCACCAATCATTGCTGGCTGTTTCATGCGTTCGAATATCTCCCCAAAAAAACGAGCTAACACCAATAAAAGAAGAAGTGCGGCAAAAAAGGGCAGTTCAAATTTTGGAAGATCAATCATGTTAAATCGTTTTAAAAGTAAGTCGTTTTTGATTTAATAACTGAATGACTTCTTCAAGTGATTCGGTTAAGGTTTCTGCTGATTTTGGGTTGTCGTGAAATACGAGAATGTCCCCACCTTTAATGCTCTTGGCTTTCATTTTTACTTTCTCTGAGGCTTGATTGGGATCAAAGTCATAGGATAACCAACTCCAAAAGACAATTTGAATGTTTCGCTTTTTTAGTTGAAAATATTGCCTCAAAGTTATTTTCCCATAGGGTGGACGAAATAGCGGGCTATGAATAAAGGAATTTGCTTCATCTACTGATTGCAAATAGTCATTCGCCCTTGTTTTCATTCCATTTTCGTGATGCATCGTGTGGTTTCCCACACGGTGTCCTTCCTCCTGAATCTGTTGAAACAACTCGGGATGTTTTTTTACATTGTTACCAACACAGAAAAAAGTAGCTTTTACTTCTGCTTTTTTTAATGTTTGAAGAATCCAAGGGGTTAATGCTTCACTTGGTCCATCATCAAAGGTTAAATACACGGCACGTTTATCATCCCCTTTCCAAATGGCACTTGGAAAAAGCCAGCGCAGAAGCAAAGGGCTACGATAAATGCGCATCAACGAATTGTATCGGTAGGTTTTGTTCCTTGTAACAAAGCACTCGGGTCGATGGTCGAAGAAGAAGGTGCAGGTGGCGCAGTATTTCGCGAACTTGGTTTTATCAATCCGTAATGCTCAGCCATTGCACCCATGTAGACCTGAAGGTTCATTAGCATCGAGGAATAAGCCCCCTCTGTTCCAAATCCTTCACCGTTTTCTGATGCTAATTGCTCCAGATCTCGGTAAATTCTTGGCATCATTACCTTGTAGACATGGTTAATCTCAGCTTTTAAACTCTTCGCAAAGGAAGAAGTTGGATTACCGTAACGAGCATCTTGAGCCAATGCGTTCATTTTCAAACAGGCATCCATGGCTGCAATGAGGTCTTCCGCATTTTCTGTATTACCAGCAAACTCGGCGTCGCTATGATCAAAATAAGCAAAGACACTGTGGAAATTTTCCAATAATTTTTTGCCCAATGCTTCCGCTTTCGCTTTTTGTCCGGCAAGATAATATAACTGAACATATTCATGTAACGAACCGCTACATTTCGCGCGCAAAGATTGTCCTTGATAGTCATATTCAATATCTGGTTCATTGTATTTCAATGACATGAATGGATCACATGAATTCACCTCTCCAAAATCAATGACATTTTCCAACGGCATGAGTTTAAGAGAGTAATCCAACACCTGAATCGCCTTCGCCTTTTGTTTGCGATTCAAGAGTTGTTCCGCCAATAAAAGGAAATTAGAACGGTATTGAACAGTGTGACGTCGTGCATAGTAATCTGTAAGTACATGCGGATTGGCCATGTCTCCATATTCATACACGCCCATCATGTTTTTTACCATTTTCGCTACATTGTAGAACATAGGCTCCTCTTTTACTGGACTTAATTCGTAAGCCATTCCAACTTGCTTCACATTTCCTCCAGAAAGCAAGGCAACGGAGAAAGAAGATCCACGGCTGCTTGAGAAGAAAATTCCTCTTTTCCAGTCGTTATTGGCAACCACATCCATCATCATGACTTCGTCTCTTGCCAATGCAGGATCACGGTCCGTACTAAATTCAAACTGAATTTTTTCTGGACATTTCGCCACTTCACTTTGCGTAATTGTACCTGATTTTAAAGCGTTTTGCTTGTTCACTTTGAGTGTGAATCGATTGGATGGGAAGAAACTGTAACGTTTTCCTTCATCGATTAACATGTTGTTGTCGTCGCGAACAAAGGCCATTGCCTCGGTTAAATCTACAGCTGACCAAATGTTCTCATATTTCTCCAATAAATCTTGAAGTTGTTCAGCTGATCCATTTTTAAATTCTACCGAGCCGCTTCGAGCGCCTTCAAATAATTTGAATACGCCTAGGTATTTTTGAATAGTTGCTTGAATTAAATTACTTGTATCTGTCGTCGCAACAGCAGCTCGCGTACTTTCAAATTCCGGAGAAGTGATGCTTACGTTTGCAAAAATTCGCTGAACCTCTTGGTCAAAATAACGTGCAGCAGTGATCGCCTCTTTCGGGTTATTTTTCAATCGCATTTCTAATACTTTGTTCAAAATATCTTCACTTGCGTTCATGGAGAACAATTGAATTAAAGGCATGAAATATACTTGATCGGTATTACCGGCATACATCAAGATTTGATCTTCGCGGAATTTAATCGGCAATGGGTCGGAGTCGTAAGACTTCATCTTCATTTGATTGGTATACCAATCTGTTCCCATAAGTGATAAATTACAAACACGTACGTCTGTTCGTTTTCCTTCCACTTCTTGCAAGTACCAAAGAGGGAAGGTATCGTTATCGCCATTTGTAAATAAAATGCTGTTCTTTCCACATGATTCCAAGTAGTTCGTCGCTAAGTCGCGAGCAGACGTTTTTCCACTTCGGTCATGATCGTCCCATCCTTGTGCTCCCATAATTACTGGGACAACAAGTCCAAGAGCACTAGCAATTACCGCACTGTTCACTTGCGAACTAATTTTTCGTTGAATAAAATCATAAATGGCATAAACACCAACACCAATCCACATGGCGAAGAAGTAGAATGAACCGGCATACGCATAGTCACGCTCCCTTGGCTCCATTGGTTTTTGATTCAAGTATACAACGATTGCTAATCCCGTGAAAATGAATGCTAGCGTCAACACAAATGCATCTTTTGGCGCCTTGCGGTAATGGAATACCAAACCAATGATGGCCAGAATCAATGGCAACATGAAAAACTTGTTGTGTGCAGGATTATTCGTAGTATAGTGCGGTTGGAATTCTTGACTTCCTAAACGTGCCTCATCGAGGAATGAAATACCTGAAATCCAGTTTCCGTGTAAATTATCACCATGACCTTGAATATCATTTTGACGGCCAGAGAAATTCCACATGAAGTAACGTAAATACATCCAATTCACTTGGTAGCGGAAGAAATACGTTAAATTCTCTCCAAAACTTGGCAATCGTTTTCCGTCTCGCCCAAGTTCCGTGTTCGTTCCGTCGTTCGGATCGTAACCAGACCATTTCGCATATCCTTGTTGATGAACAGGACTATCTCCAGAGTACATTCTTGGGAAGATTGTTGATTGTGCATAGGTAGCGACAGCTCCATGTCGAATAGAGGCGTTACTTTCATAGTATTTCTCTTCAACTGAATAAGCGCCTTTGTGTTCCGAAATCCATTTGTTGGCATCTGCTTCTTTGGTAAACGCTTTCACTTCAACATCTCCCTCTGTGATGACAAATCGACGTAAATAATAAGGCGATAAGTCTTTCCAAGCATCGTTACTTAATACACGTGCACCATTTTCGGTCATTTCCTCTCCATTTCGGAATGAATTCCAGTAATTTCCGAAGAATATTGGTGCAGAACCATATTGTTCGCGTTTCAGGTAGGAGTGAAGTGTAACCAAGTTTTCAGGGTCGTTTTCATCCAAAGGCGTATTCGCATTTGAACGAATGACAATGACCGCAAAAGAGCTGTAACCTATCAAAAGGAAAACCAATCCCATCATGGCGTTGTATAAAAGTGCATTTCCTTTTTTTCTAGCCCATCTCACTAAATAAACACACACTGCGATTAACAGAATAAAGAAGAAGACCGTCCCAGAAAAGAAAGGTAATCCGAGTGTATTGACAAACGCTACTTCGAAATTTGAAGCCATCGCAATGGAACCCGGAATAATTCCTTCTTGAATGAAACCTAAGGCAACGATGGAAATGAGCCCGGTCAGAATAATTCCTTTTAAGTTGGTTTCTTCTTTTACGCGAAAATAAATCATGTAACCAATCGCTGGGACCACCAAGATTCCAAGAAGGTGAACACCAATGGCCAACCCAAGCATGAAGAAGATTAATAAAATCCATCTATTCGGACGGTAATCATCGGAAAGGTTTCCAGTAGATAATAAGCCCATTTCTTCATCCCATTTCAGAATCGCCCAAAAAATAACGGCGGTAAATAAGGACGCCATGGCATAAACTTCTCCCTCTACAGCGGAGAACCAGAAGGAATCCGAAAAGGTGTAAGCTAAAGACCCAATGGCTGCCGCAGAAAAAATAGCAACTTGGTTTCCATTGCTTAATTCTTTTTGCTGGGAAAGTATGATTTTTTTAATCAATAAGGTCAAAGACCAGAACATGAAGAGAATCGTCAGTGAGCTAGAAATGGCCGATAATGCGTTGATCCAAACAGCAACTGATTCAGGCGCTGCAAAGAACGAGAACAATCTACCCAGTACCATGAACAAAGGCGCGCCTGGGGGATGTCCAACCTCCAATTTATAAGCAGCAGTAATATATTCTCCACAATCCCACAAGCTTGCTGTGGATTCAATCGTCATAAGATACACCGTACTTGCAACAATAAATACAAGCCAGCCAAGTAGGGTATTCCATTTAGTATAATTCATAAGGTATGCGAATTAGTTCTGTTTTTCTAGTGCGAATTTAAGAATATTCGCATTGAAAATGCACTCATAATGAGCAATTACGTGAGAAGATTGAAAATATTTTTCAAATGAAGTTGTTAACAATAAAAAATGTTATTAAATTTGCCCTCGCATTTGAGAAAATGTACGATGGCCTATGGTGTAACTGGCAACACGTCGGTTTTTGGTACCGAAGAGTCTAGGTTCGAGCCCTAGTGGGCCAACAGTTATCGAATAAAAAACCCTTGAGAACTTAGTTCCAAGGGTTTTTTGTTTTTAATACATGTGAAATAAACTTACCTGTTTCGTTCTTCCTGTTCATTGAAAACCCGAATGGTATGTTGAATCATTTGGTAGATTTGATCCGAACTTAATGCCTTCGTTGTTGTAACGGTCGTTACCGTATTTGAAAATGAAAGGCTACTCACTTTGTCAAAGTCCCACAGCCTAATTTTTCGCGAATAAATTTTCTTTTTACTTGAATCAAATGCTTTCATTTTAAATTTTACACTTGGATGTAAATTCGAATATTGCACTCCTGCAATCCCATACTTCGGACCGCTAAATGCCTGAACTTTTAACCGCACTTTCACATAAATTTCTTCTTCGTAAGAATATATGGCTCTTTTTTTTGTCATTTTTGGAAAGCCACCGGCAAAGGTTCCCGTTTCCATCGTTTTACGCTGGGACCCATCCGCTTTCACATCGTAAATAAAAACAGCATCTTTGAACAGTTGGTTCTTTACGGTTTGTTGAATGAGCATCATGATGGAATCGCGTTGATTCGTTGAAAAACGAAAGCCAGAATACATGTTTGTTTGATTGACATTGCTTACTATGAGTTGATTCGTAAGCGCTTTATCTACAAATACCCGCACTTTAAATATTCCAGCTTGGCTAATGGAGTCTTGGGCAAAACTTGTCGCTTGTGCTAGAAGAAAAATGGAAAATAGGAAATTTTTCATCGTTAAACTTTTTTCAAAGTTACAAAATTGTGAATGCTACATCATGTTGTCAGATTTGTTTTTCAGATTTAATTCATGCGATTAAGTGTATCTTTGCAAAAAAAGTTTTTAGAATGAGTGAAACACGCACGGACATTGCAGAATTGGGTGAATTCGGTATTATTGACCAACTCACAAAGGGGATTGAACTTCGGAATTCATCTTCCATCCTTGGGGTAGGTGATGACGCTGCGGTAATTGATGCTGGTAATGAAGAATATTTGTTAGTTTCAACGGATGCCTTAGTAGAAGGAATTCATTTTAACTTGATGTATATGCCGTTGAAGCACCTCGGTTATAAAGCGGTTGCTGTAAATGTTTCCGATATCTGCGCCATGAACGGTAAAGCAGAACAAATCACGGTTTCCATTGCGATCTCTAATCGATTTAGCCTAGAGGCGCTAGAGGAATTATACGCAGGCATTAAGTTGGCCTGTACCGAATTTGAAGTGGATTTAGTGGGTGGCGACACCACAAGTTCTGTATCTGGATTAATGATCAGCATAACAGCAATCGGACGAGTGAAAAAAGAAGAGGTCGTTTATCGTTCTGGCGCGAAGGAATTTGATTTACTAGTGGTATCAGGTGATTTGGGCGGAGCCTATATGGGACTTCAATTGTTGGAGCGGGAAAAAGATGTTTTTAAATCAAACCCTTCCATACAACCAGATTTAGACGGACATGATTACATCATGCAGCGTCAACTGAAGCCAGAGGCACGAGTGGATGTGATCAAGTACTTAAAGGAATTAGGTGTGAAGCCGACTTCCATGATTGATATTTCCGATGGACTTGCCAGTGAAATTCTTCACCTTTGTAAAGCAAGCAATGTGGGATGTCACGTGTACGATGAGAAAATTCCAATTGATGCAAAAACATCCATGACAGCAATCGATTTTAATTTGGATCCGAGTACCTGTGCATTAAATGGCGGGGAAGATTACGAGTTGTTATTTACCATCAAACAAAGTGACTTTGAAATCATTCAATCCAACCCAAACTTTTCAGTAATTGGACACATGACAAACGCGGCAGAAGGCACCTATTTTATTGATAAAAGTGGATCAGCTGTTTCTTTGAAAGCGCAAGGTTGGAAACATTTTTAATCGATTCGTGGCAAGTTTATTTGCGTTTTGTGGATGATCACCACAGTGAATTTACCGGCGATTTCCTCTTGAATTTTTTCTGCATCGATTAACGTTCGAAAGTCTCCTACCATTAAATTGAAATTGGGCGCTTCAAACGTGACATAGGTATCAATTTTCGGATAAAGAGAAATAAAGCGATTTCTTGCCTCGTCAATGATACTTTTGTCCGAATCAAAACAAATTTGAAGCCGGTAACCAGCAATTTGTTTACTTGCTTTTTTGGCGACTTGATCGGCGAGTCTTGGGTCTGCATCCAAAGTAATTTGTGCAACCAAACTCGTACTATTTAAAAGAACTCCGGCCAAAACAAGAAGAAGACGTAATGTACATTTCATTGGTCAAAATTAGTGATTTTCAATATTCCACATTCAGAGACTATTTAGAATGATTTTAAATTAGCATTTTTTTCTCTTTTTTTGTCATGAAAGTGTCATAAAATGCCTTGATTCTCCTAATTTTGCTCCCGATAAAAAGCGGTTTGACCGCACTATTTTTAAGAGTGAATTAGTAGTTTTTACATGGAAATATCTAGAATTCAATTGCTTAAGCGTTTTAAATCATTGGCATTCGTCACGTTAACGTTTGGCTTTGTTGGTTTAACCAACTTTACGAAAGCTCAAGGAGAGGCACTTTTCAAATCAAAATGTGCAACTTGTCACCAAACCCACAAGAACA
>JAHEMQ010000027.1 GCA_024643555.1 Crocinitomicaceae bacterium
GGCATTGTCTCAACAATCCATTCACGGCGTCATCGAGGATCGCACGGGAGCTTTTATTCAGGCAGCACATGTTTCTGTATTGAATACAAACGTTGAGGTAAATTCTGATAATAAAGGACATTTTGAGTTGAATCGTTTACCTATAAATGATTCTACTTATACCATCCTAGTAGAAAAACCTGGCTATTTGCCGCAATCCATCACCATTTCATCTAGAACTCCTAAGGAGCTGACGGTCGTTCTGTTTACAGGAATGAAGACCTTGGAAGATGTACAGGTAAGTACAACTCGAATTGCCGAACATAGTACTTCCGCCTTACTTGTTCGTAAAATCAATCCAATTGAACGTAAGAATTTTGGACAAGACCTTCCAATTCTTTTGGAAGCCACTCCTTCCATTGTGACAACCTCAGATGCAGGAACAGGAATCGGTTACACAGGATTACGCATACGTGGAGTGGATGCTTCGCGCATCAATGTGACCATCAATGGAATACCAGTGAATGATCCAGAATCACATGATGTATATTGGGTGAATATGCCTGATTTAGCCTCTTCCATTGAGAACATTCAAATTCAACGTGGAGTGGGTTCATCTACTAACGGAGCAGCATCATTCGGGGCAAGTTTGAATATTAAAACACAAGACATTTCTGAAAAAGCGTTCGGTTCCATTGACCAATCCATTGGTTCTTTTGGGACGCATAAAACGACAATAAAAGCTGGAACTGGTATTCTGAACAATCATTTTTCCTTGGAAACAAGAATGTCGAGCATTCAATCCAATGGTTACCTAGATCGTGCCAGTTCAGATTTGAAATCGTATTTTCTTTCTGGCGCGTACATTGGAAAAAAGTCGGTGCTTAAGGCCATCATTTTTAGTGGTAAAGAAATCACCTACCAAGCTTGGTATGGGACACCTGAAAGCCGTATCAAGGGAGATACCGCTGCCATGAATGCCTATGCAGATCGAAACGGATTAAGCAATGAGGAACGAGAAAATTTATTGAGCTCCGGTCGAACCTACAATTATTACACCTACAAAAATGAAGTAGATCATTACCAACAAGACAATTACCAACTCCATTTTACGCATACCTTTAATAATAAATTGATTTTAAACCTAGCCGGACACTATACCTACGGTCGTGGCTATTATGAACAATACCGCAAAGGTGAAAATTTAAGTGATTACGGATTAAATCCTGTGATCGTGGAATCCGATACCCTTTTACAAACCAATCTAATTAGACGTTTGTGGTTGGATAATGATTTTTATGGTGGAGTATATTCATTAACTTACAGACCGACGAATCATTTGGAATTCATTTTCGGTGGGTCAGTGAACAGCTATGTTGGTCGTCATTATGGCGAGTTGGTTTGGGCCGAATATGCCTCAAACAGTGAAATTTACCAACGGTATTACAGCAACGATTCGCGCAAATCCGAGGAAAGTGCTTATTTGAAAGCTGTTTACACCAAAGGAAAATTTGATGTATTCACAGATCTTCAATTCCGTCATGTCGATTATTCATTTGTTGGAAAGGAATTGGTGAATGGAACACCAAGTGATGTGACCCAGTCTGTGCAGTTCAATTTCTTCAATCCGAAAGTGGGAGGGAGTTATAAATTGAACACAAACCAAATGTTATTTGTGAATGCAGGAATCAGCCATAGAGAACCTGTTCGTGCAGATTTTGTCGAAAGTACGCCTCAAAATCGTCCAACTTTCGAAACCTTGCAAGATGTGGAATTGGGCCATCAAATCAGTACAAAACGATTGAATTTAACAACGAATCTATATTTCATGAATTACCACAATCAATTGTTATTGACCGGAGAAATCAATGAAGTGGGAGCCTATATTCATTCCAATGTTGCGAAAAGTTACCGACTTGGGATGGAGGTTTATGGAGCTTATAAGTTCGATAAAAAATGGAAAATGACTGGAGCAATCACCTTGAGTGAAAATAAAATCCTCCACTTCAATGAATACCTTGATGTATATTTAGACACCTTGCCATATTACACTCAACAAGTGATCAAACACGAGAAAACAAACATGTCCTTCTCACCGAATTTAACGGGAAACATCGGGCTTCAATGGACGCCAATTGAAAATTTACAAGTGGCATGGATGACCAAATTAGTGGGTAGACAATTTTTAGATAACACAGGAAACATCAACCGAAGCATCGACCCTTATAATTTCTCGAACTTTCAAGTCAATTATTCTATTTTTCCAAAATTCTGCCAGGAAATCCAATTTGGCTTAATGGTAAATAATGTCTTTAATCAGTATTATTCGAATAACGGCTATACTTTTTCATACGCTTATGGTGGACAAACAACCACCGAGAATTTCTACTATCCTCAAGCAGGAAGAAATTTCATCGCTCGAGTACTATTGAAGTTTTAAATTGTATTTTTGAGGAAACTTAGATTATGAAAACACTCGTTTCCTTCCTCTTTATTTTGAGTATATCTTCACTCTTTGCACAGCAAGGAGATGTAATTGTTGGCGGATCTCCGGAGCCAAAGTTATTGACTATTGCTCCTCCAGATTCGATTGTCAATTTCCCAGATACGGAAGCAGAATTCCCAGGTGGACCCGATTCCTTGGCAGAGTTCATTTTTGTGAATTTTATGTTGCCAGAAGATCTTTCTTCTGAAGTGTTGTGGGATCAGCGAGTGTACCTATCTTTTATTGTGGAAAAAGATGGTTCTTTAACAAATATTGTGGTAGAAAAAGGCGTGAATCAACTATATGATTCCATCTGTGTTGCAGTTGTGAATCTCATGCCGAAGTGGATTCCAGCCCAAAAAGATGGTCTTCCAGTACGTTCATTAATGCGACTTCCAATTAGTATTGATGAGGCCATCATGGGAACAGAATCAGATGAATTTTCAGAGGAATGGTCTGAGGAGGATGAAGATTCCGGTCGAAAATTCGGAAAAGGACATTGGGCGGGATTCGACATTTACATGTCGCAATTCATGAATGAAAACCACGAAATGCAATTTGACGGACATCCTTACTGGGAAAACAATGAGGTAAAGTCCATTGGTTTGAATTATAATCTCTTCGACCTTAAATTTCCAATCATCGGAGAGCACTTAGGAATCACCACGGGACTTGGGGTCGGATATCAAAATTATAGTTTACGAAATAATTATGTGCTTCAACATACAGCGGATACCATATATGCGGTGAGTGATACGATTTTTCAATATAAATCAAATAAATTGAGTGTCGCATCTTTGTCCGTTCCGTTATTTTTGGACTTTTCTTCAAATAGCAAATTCGAGAAAAGCTATTTCATTGCTTTGGGAGTGGTTGGGGCTTATCATTATGGCACGAAGCAACGATTGACAGGTAAGTATGCGAATGGGGATTCATTTGATAATTCGACCATTTCATCGTTCAACATGAATACATGGACACTAGACGCTCAAGCGCGGATTGGTTATGGTCATTTTGGAATGTTCGTTAGCTATCAATTGAATTCCATGTTCAAAACAGGACATACGGTTGCTGTGTATCCGGTTCGTATTGGATTCAATTTACTATTTGGAATTTAGTCTTTCACTAGTTCGAAGAAACTCTGATAGGTTTTTTGGAGTTCGTAAACCTTCAATACGTAAAAATACGTTCCTTCGGTGTATTCTTTTCCATTCCATGAGTTATCGTAATTCTTTGCCCGATACAATAATTGTCCCCAACGATTATAAATGAATAGTTCGTTATCTGGATAGAAAGATAAATATTCAAAAGACAACTCGTCATTAACACCATCACCATCGCAAGTGAGAACATTTATGTTCGTAATTTCTGCTGGCACAACGGTTATGTTTGTGCATAAACTATCGATGCAGCCATGATTGTCTTGAATGATTAAACATAAAGGATATTGTCCAGGTACTGCATAAGAACCTGTAAAGGAAGTGCTTTGAGAAAAGAGACTGTCAGCCAAATTCCAATTCCAAACAAGAACGTTTCCGGATGGTGAAATGGAATTGTCTTGAACGTTGAATGTATTCGTAACCACCACAGGATTCGGATTTATCGTCACCTGAGCACTTGGATTTGGATAAATCGCAACGTTGATTTGTTGTGTATCCGAAACACAGCCATTGATTTCAGCAAACGCCGCATAATGAAGATGTATGGCAGTATCAGTTGGATTCGAAATGAATTGTTGGATATTGCCATCGCCACTTGCATCCCCAAAATAATGACTAATTCCACCATTTAAACAGGAGGCATTGACAATGTTAATCGACTCTCCTTGACATAATACAGAATCGTACATAAGTGCAGGTTCGGTGGCAGGAATGATGGGTTTTGTACCATTTGGAATCGCAGTAATTTGTTGACCACAAGCATCTATAATCACAGGTGGAGGAACAACTAAACTGGTGAAAAGGCTATCGCAATAGATCGGACAATTCGGATTTGTTAAGGTGAAAACATGGTTGGTGGATCCGTTGGCACAACCAATGTTTTGTCCTACGGTTACAACCTCAGTTGACCAAGGATGCGAAAAAGTATAAGGTGCAACACCATAACGCGCATATGCCGTGGCATTAAAAGTACATGTGTTCGAACAAATGGGAGTTTGACTAATATACCACTCATTGCCATAAGTTTCTGGTGTTTTGCCATAAACAATCACTTCAAACGGATAAAGTGATGCAAATGGATCGTAACGGATATAAGTAATGTTACATCCCGATCCTAGTGCATTGCGTCCGATATGCATGCGTACCCAAAAGTTGACATCGGTGCACGATTCAGCAATACAGCAACTGAGTGGATTCATCAGGTTAAAACTATCCAAATATGCGGTTCCAGGTAAAGTGGCTGTTGCTCCAGTAACAGTGAATATTTGAGAGCTTCCACAAGAAGAACTATAGTACATCGCTCCTTGACTCATCGTTGCAGCAGTAAATGGATCCGCATAAAAGCTTCCAGATACATAGACGCCTGTGGCGGTGATACCTGCAGGAATCGTTACTAGAATGCTATCTTTATTGTAGTTTGGCATAAAGCAAGAAGGCATGTATCCACCATTCCAAGTGCTTAGTGTACCAGCGACAACTGGGTCTACGTATACGGGATAGTTTCGCTCTGAGGAATTGACCCATTGCGCATCGACCAATAAACAGATATACAAACCATCCGTTTTTTCATGAAGTTCATAGCGTCCTTGGTATGTGTTCTTTGCAGCATCGAAACAGAGAATGGGTTCAAATTGCGCAACAAGGATTCCATTATCATCCCTTACCAGTAAACGATCGCAATGACCGGATTTTGCACTTATTTCTTTTTCAATACGGTATCCTTTTGGTAAATCAATTTTCTCTTCGAATACGATTGATTCGCCTTGGTCCAAAATAGGTTCGTTTAAGCGGTAAGAAAACTTCACGGCGTTTTCAAGAAAGACGACTTGCTTGTCAACATGAGGAAGGATGTTTTGATAAAAGGCAATGTTTTCTGAAAATTCAAATGCTTGCCCTGTCGAAACATGATTGAGACATGTTTTTGTTCCAATGATCAGTTGGTTTTTCCCACCTATGCTTAAGCAGAAACTTCCGTCATTAAAAAGTGCTGTTGGGAAAGGTTGTTGTTGTGCTGACCAACCATTTGCAGTCGGATGAAGTTCAAAATCGATGGGAACCAGCTGATTATCGGCATTGAAATAGTTAATTGGTTTTAGACTATAGCGCGCTTTAACATCTCCCTTCTCATTTTTGAAAACGGAAGCGTATGCGGTTCTTTTTTCCGTTTGTTCCGTCCACATTCCATGGTAGACTGACTCTTGATTCTCCTGTTTTTGTTCGCTAGTTTCGAAAGGTGTTTGCAAAGTCCAAACCTTGGATTTATTTACTTGTGCTTCGTATTGATTCCAAAAGAGCAAAAATAACATCAAAAAATAGTTGTGTTTCATAGTAGGTGTTTCACCACTAAGATAGCATTTTAAATTGGCAAAATCAATTTAATGACTTAAAAATCAAGCACTAAAAGACAAGTCGGAAAGATCATTTCCTGCCAAAAACGCTTTGTAGTCCATGCGTTTTTTGCCCTCCGCCTGAATTTCTTTGATGCATACGAATCCGTTTCCACTTGGAAAAACGATGCCGTTCGACGATGCAAATGGTCCATCTTTTCGAATGATGTCCGCAATAGAAACGACGTCTGATCCAAATAGTTTGAAGCTAATCCAGGTGGATTTTTTGCTGGACCACAATTTACACCAGGCTGCCGGATAAGGCGATAGTCCGCGAATGCGATTGTGGTTAACTTGTGCATCTTTACTCCAATCGATTTCACAATCTGCTTTGAATATTTTTGGAGCATGTGGTAAGGATTGGTCCGTTGGGTCTTGTAAAATGGTTGGAACTTCTCCTTGTGCGATTTGATCCACCGTTTCAACCGTTAATTGAGCACCTATTTCTTTCAATACATCATGCAATTCTCCGGCGGTCATTTGCTCACCAACTGGTGTTTTGCGTTGTGCAATAATGGCTCCCGTATCAATTTGCTCATTGATAAAAAATGTACTCACTCCCGTCTCTTGATCGCCATTCATAATCGCCCAATTGATGGGAGCGGCGCCACGGTAATGCGGTAGTAAACTTGCATGTAAATTGATTGTACCTTTCGTTGGCATTTTCCAAACAACATCCGGTAGCATGCGAAAGGCTACCACAACGAACAAATCAGCGCGGAAGTCCTGAAGCGCAGACAGGAATTGTTCATCTCTCAATTTTTCCGGTTGTAGCACAGGAAGTTCGTGTGCTTCGGCATACTGTTTAACGGAACTTTGTTGCACGTGTTGACCACGTCCTGCTGGTTTGTCTGCTACCGTAACGATTCCGACAACTTCGTGATTTGACTGCATGAGGGCATCTAAAATGCCAACAGCAAATTCGGGCGTACCCATGAAAACAATGCGCAATTTCTCTTTCATTAAACTATTTTCTTTTTCCAATCGTACAAGCGAAGATACGTAATTGAGGCCAATCCAAGTAGGAAGAAATAGATGTATTCCACTGTCCAAATCCAATACACATCGAAGTGCCAAACTTTGATAAATAGGAAGCAGAATAAAGCGTAAACACTGACGGTACCGAATTCAATGAACATGGAATGTAAGGTGTTTCCTGATCCATGAATTGTTTGAAAATAAACCGATGCAAAACCAAACATCATGATCGAAATGGAAATTAATTGTAAAATCTCGGCACTCTTATGAACGTATTTTTCCGCTGGATTTATCAGGCGAATCAGAGCCTCCGGATAAAAAATGGCACCATGAAATGTTAAACATAAAAAAAGAAGCGTCATCAACTGAATGCGTTTTTGAATGGTCGGAATTTGATCGAATTTTTGAGCGCCAATGTACTGAGAAATATAAGTTTTTGTCGTTCCTGCAAAACCCCAAATCGGAACAAAAGCAAGAAAGTATATGGCGCGAATATTTTGAGACACGGTCAAATCAAATTGCCCTTTTTGTTCCAGCCAAGTGAAAAATAAAGTCCAAGTAGCTAAGGCAAAAAAACCTTGTAACATCAATGGACTCCCTACTTTTAGAAGTTCTTTCATCGAAGCCAACTCAAACTTGAAATGCGCAAACAACTGGTATTCCTTGCGTTCTGATGAAAAGAGCAGGTAGATCACTAAAAACGTCATGCCGAGTCCATCTGCAATGGTATTGGCCAACGCCGCGCCTTCAATCCCCATTTCTGGAAAACCATTCTTTCCGAAAATTAAGGAATTTGCCAAGAAAATATTGCTGGTGGCTGTGATCAATGCTGCATATAAAACGATCATTGATTTTCCTTTTGCTAATAGAAACGCTTGGATGGTAATCGTAACCATGGCGAAAAACAGTGCGAAACTACGCATGCGGATAAATTGTCCTTGGAGTGTGGCAATTTCATGGTTTTTGGAGTAGCCAAGAATGGCAGAAGGAATGAGGGTGTATAATACGATGAAGAAGAATGTGGCTAGTAAAAAATTGGTTAAAAAGGATGTGACAACCACTCGTCCTATGGCTGAAATACGCGCTTCCCCAATGCGACGGGCAATGATGATTTGCGCGCCGTCTCCCATTCCTAAAAGACACATGTAAAGTGTGATGTAAACCAGTCCACCATTTCCGACAGCGTCAAATGCTTCCGTTGAATAACGACTGATAAATGAAGCGTCGGTGATGAGAACGATGGACTGAATAAAACCAGAAACCATCATGGGAAGAGCCATTCCCAAAATCGACTTATAACTGAGAGAAAGCATGTTAATCTACCTGTATAATCAGTCCTTTTAAATATTCCCCTTCCGGATGAAACGCATGAATGGGATGATCTGCTGGTTGGTGGATTTGTTCGAGAATGCGTACACTTCGTCCAGTTTCAATTGCCGCAGCGATGATCGTATTCGTAAATAATGCTTTATCAATAACCTGCGAACATGAAAACGTGAAAATGATTCCTCCCGGCTTGATTTGACGGATGGCGTGTGCATTCAAGCGTTTGTATCCTTGTATCGCTTGATGTCTTTTTTCGCGATGTTTGGCGAAAGCAGGTGGATCCAAAATGATAATGTCGTAGTCTTCCTTCAATTCCTTCATGTAATCCATGGCATCTGCTACAATGGACGCATGATTTTCGTGAAAATCATTCAAGGCCACATTCTCATCCGTTAAAGCAATTGCCTTTTTTGAACTATCGAGTGAATGAACCAAAGTCGCCCCATGATTCAATGCTTGCAGCGAAAATCCACCCGAATAACAAAAGGTGTTTAGCACTTTCTTTCCTTGTGCATATTCGCCAAGGATGCGGCGATTGACACGTTGATCGATGAAAAATCCCGTCTTTTGCCCGGTGATCCAATCAATATTGTATTTCACTCCGTTTTCCAACGCAACGTGCGGTGTTTCACAGTTTCCAAAAAGATATCCGTCTGTAACATCCGTTCGTTTTGGAAGGGTTTCCGCGGACTTTGTATATACGGCAGTTAAGACATCACCTAAGGCATATTGCAGTGCATTTGAAATTTGTTCCACTGAAAAATACATCCCAATAGAATGACACTGAATGACGGCAACACCATTGTAAAAGTCGATGACAAGTCCTGGTAATTCATCGCCCTCACCGTGACAAATTCGAAAAATATTGTTGGTATCGGATAAAAGTCCAATGCCTAATCGAGAATCAACTGCCTTTTTGATTTTTCGGTTAAAAAATTCTTGATTTATTTCCTCGAATTCAAAACTTAAAATACGTACTGAAATCGTTGCGTGCTGAAAATGGCCGATTCCCAAAAATTGGTCTTTTTTGGTACATAAACAAACCAAGTCTCCATCTTTCAAGGATTCTGTTGTTGATTCAATGGCACCAGAAAAAACCCATGGATGACGACGCATCAAGGATTGATCTTTGCCTTTACGGATGTGTAAAATGGGGTAGGACATACCTGCAAAGGTAAACAATCCCTTGTCATGGATTGCGTCGCGAAGCTGACATCAGGAGATAAAATGTCTGTTTTTGTAGTCTAAGTCCTAATTTCGACTTACTTTTGACCTAAATAAAGTTGAAATATGTCAAATAAAAGAATTCTTAAAAGAAACATCAACGAGATGGTTTTTGATGTGGTAGAAGAGTGTTTTCACCACCAAATGTTGGACGAATCGAAAGCCCCAGCAACAGAAAAATTGATTACAGAAGCAGCGAATTTTCAAGATGTGATTCTTGGTCGCATGCACAAAGCAAAAGGTAAAGCAGAATTCCGTGCAATCGTTGCCGAAGTGGAAGCAAAAGCCTTGACGTTTGTTGATGCTTTAAACGCATTGAATAAATAACAAATGCTTCAGTTAGATTGGAAGCGCATGCTCGCAGCATTTGGCGTTTTTTCTTTTCTAATGATACTCCTCTCTACCGGTGCAACGAATTCCTATTGGAATGCCGTTGCACTTGGTGGACTAATGATTTTCTTCTGGATATTTGAGGTGATATCCATTTATGTAACAGCCTTATTCCCCTTCATTTTAGCGATTCCTTTGGGATTATTAGACACCAGTGACTTAGCAGCTAGTTACGGGAACAATAATGTCTATTTGTTTTTTGGTGGATTCGTTCTCGCACTTGGATTAGAGAAATGGAAAGTACATGAGCAAATTGCGCGTCGAATCATTAACGTGGTTGGGGATTCAAAACCAAGAATTCTAC
This sequence comes from Crocinitomicaceae bacterium, assembly GCA_024643555.1. Lineage (GTDB taxonomy): Bacteria > Bacteroidota > Bacteroidia > Flavobacteriales_D > Crocinitomicaceae > UBA952. The sequence goes on from JAHEMQ010000027.1 coordinate 10,234, forward strand.
TCGGTTTCATACTGAGTACTGGATTTTTGAGCATGTGGATTTCCAATACCGCAACAGCGCTAATGATGCTGCCAATGGCAATTGCGATTATTCAAGCCATGCCCGTTTCACATCAAAATTCTAAATTTTCCTTGTTGTTGATGTTGAGCATTGCGTATGCAGCGAGTATTGGTGGGGTAGGGACCTTGGTAGGTTCTCCTCCTAACACGCAAATGGCAGCAATTCTAGAAAAGAACTTCCACATCACTGTGAGCTTTTTTGATTGGATGAAAATCGGAATGCCTTTAGCTATTACCATGCTTTTGGTCATGTACGGGGTGTTTTACCTGGCATTGGGGAAAGAGAGAAAAGAAATACACGATGTAAATCTACCAAACGTTTCATGGTCAAATGAACAACTAAGAGCATTGGCAATTTTTGGATTGGTAGTAATTCTTTGGTCGTTTAGAGAAGTGATAACGGAGTTGTCAGGACTGAATTACGGCGATGAAAGCGCGGCTATTTTTGGTGCGATTCTCCTCTTTATTGTTCCTGGAAAGAGTGAGAAAAAACCTCTGTTGGATTGGAAGGATACGGAAAAATTACCTTGGGGAATTTTATTGTTATTCGGTGGTGGACTCGCTTTGGCACAAATTTTTGAAAAAAATGGCATTGTGGCTTCACTTACGAAGGTCTTTCAAAACTATGAACAAATGTCAGTCCCGGTCATCGTACTCATTGTTGTGGTGATTGCTGTGTTTGCCTCGGAAGTTATGTCGAATTTAGCCCTCGTGACTATTTTTGTACCGGTCATTGCCGCCTTTGCGAAAGAATCAGGCTATGATATCTTTCAATTGTGTTTCACTTTAACATTGGGCGCTAGTCTTGCCTTTATGATGCCCGTTGGTACGCCACCAAATGCCATTGTTTTCTCTTCAGGTTATGTGAAAATTCATCAAATGGTCAAAATGGGATTTGTTTTCAATATCATCGGAATCATCCTTATCTCCTTATTCGCCATCCTGTTTTTGTAATTCGAGAATAATTCCTATTTTCGGTAACCTTAAATCAAAACTATGATTACTGTTGATAGACTTTTTGAAGTCCCGGATCATCAATTGAAAAATTACCCCAATTCGACCATGTTTGTGACGAAAACTGCTGGAATTTGGGTACCTATGTCAACAAGTGATTTCATTGATCGAACGATGATCGTTGCGAGAGGATTAATCAGCATGGGTGTTCAAGCCGGTGACCGAGTAGCGGTTGCAAGTTCCAATCGAGTGGAATGGAATATCTTGGACATCGCCGTTCAAAAAGTTGGGGCGATATTAGTTCCACTTTATCCGACGATTTCCGAAAGCGATTACCGCTACATTTTAAATGATGCCGCAGCGAAAATATGTATTGTATCCAATCAAGAATTAGCGGATAAAATCACACATATTCGTGGTGATGTCGCAACATTGGAGCATCTATTCTCGTTCGACAAATTGGATACTGTACCACATTGGTCTTACATTGAAGATCAGAAAACACATACGGAAGAAGAAGTTGTTCGCGAGCGTATGAAATTGGTGAAGAATGAAGATTTAGTGACCATCATTTATACTTCCGGAACAACAGGGAATCCGAAAGGTGTGATGCTTTCACATCAAAACTTATTGTCAAATGTGAGCGCTTGCATTGAGCCAATTCCGGCAAATAATCAGTCTCGCGTTTTAACGTTTTTGCCGATCTGTCATGTGTATGAACGCATGTTACATTACTTATACATGTATCTCGGCTGTTCCGTCTATTTTGCGGAATCAATGGACACTATTGGAGAAAACATCAAGGAAGTTCAACCAGAAGTTTTTTCAGCTGTTCCTCGTCTCATTGAAAAAGTATTCGATAAAATCATGTCGAAAGGAGAAGAGCTGACGGGTGTGAAACGTTCGTTGTTTTATTGGGCTTTACATCTTGCTGAACACTACGACAACGTCAATGCGACGCCACTTTACAATTTCAAGCTGGCCATCGCGCGAAAATTGATTTTCTCGAAATGGAAAGAAGCATTAGGTGGACATGTCAAAGCGATTGCTTCAGGAAGTGCTGCACTTCAGCCGCGATTGGCTCGGATTTTCTTGGCAGCGGATATTCCAATTTTAGAAGGATATGGGCTCACGGAAACTTCACCGGTGGTGACGGTGAACAATTTTGTTACTGGAATTCGCATTGGTACGGTTGGAGCCTTAATTGAAGGAGTTCAAGTCAAAATTGCTGAGGATGGAGAAATTCTTGTTAAAGGTCCAAACGTTATGATGGGATATTATAATCAACCTGAAGCCACAATTGAGGTAATCGATAGCGATGGGTGGTTTCATACAGGTGACATAGGTGAATTTTACGAGAATAAATTCTTGAAAATTACGGACCGCAAAAAAGAAATCTTCAAAACTTCTGGAGGGAAATACATCGTTCCACAAGCGATGGAAAATCGTTTCAAAGAATCACGGTTTATCGAGCAAATCATGATCATTGGAGAAGGCGAGAAGTTTCCAGCGGCGTTTGTTGTACCGAATTTTTCCTTTGCGAAGGAATGGGCGCATCGACATGGACACCATTTTGATGCCATGAGTAACGAGGAAATCAATCAACAACAAGTGTTTATTGAACGCATCAATCAAGAGATTGCAGAGATTAATCAGGAATTTGGAAATTGGGAACAAGTAAAGAAAATCGCTTTATTACCAAAAGAATTCTCAGTTGATGGTGGTGAGTTGACACCAACGCTGAAATTCAGAAGAAAGAAAATCCTTGAGAAATACCAAGAGGGGTATCAAAAAATATTT
>JAHEMQ010000108.1 GCA_024643555.1 Crocinitomicaceae bacterium
CGGTGAGTTTGGGATATTTTTTTATTTCAATTCGCCATCCTTGGTCGTCGGTTAAATGCCAGTGAAAGGTGTTGAACTTGTAATAGGACATCAAATCAATAAAACGTTTGATTTCTTCCACTGTGAAAAAATGACGGGAAACATCCAGATGCAATCCTCGCCATTGGAAATTTGGATAATCTTTCACAAAAGAATTTGGAAGAAATAGTCCATTTTCGTTACGTTTCATGAGTTGCATTAGTGAAGTCATGGCGTAATAACAAGAGGCATCGCTTGAATAAGAAATGGTGATTCGTTCGGCAATATTAATGGTGTAGGAATCCTGTTTGACATTCTCCAATTTTTTGAATTGAAGCATCGCATTTTGGACATTCGCTTCGATGCGCAATTGGTGATACATCGCACCTAATTCTTTCAATTGCGTGAACAGCGATGGATTGATTTCGGATGGATTTACCGTCAGAGCTTGGTTTATTTGTAAGGTTCCTTCTCCTTGAACGTAGGTCACAGGACTCGGAAGGATACTAGATACTTGGGTATAGCCTGTGTATGTCAACCAAAACAAAAGGAAAGAAAGGAATTTTTTCATGAACTAAAATTAGGTGTTTTTTTTCTGCTTTTCCCAGCGTGTTGGAAAAATCCACGATTGCCTAAAATCATTTCCTTAACTTTGTCCAAAATCATCGCATGAAAGTATACAATAACATCCTCGAAACAATTGGAAACACGCCATTGGTGCGCATCAATAAAATTACAGCGGACGTTTCCGCTCAAGTTTTCGCGAAAGTTGAAACGACCAATCCAGGAAATTCTGTGAAGGACCGCATGGCTGTGAAAATGATTGAAGATGCAGAAAAAGCAGGATTGTTACATCCAGGAGGAACCATCATCGAAGGTACTTCAGGAAACACAGGGATGGGATTGGCCTTAGCAGCGATTATCAAAGGATACAAATTGGTGTGCGTATTGAATGACAAACAATCCAAAGAAAAAATGGACATTTTGCGTGCGGTTGGAGCCGAGGTCGTGGTTTGTCCGACAGCCGTTGAGCCAACAGATCCACGTTCATACTATTCCGTTTCACGTCGATTGGCGCAAGAAATTCCGAATTCATGGTACGTGAATCAGTACGATAATTTATCAAATCGTCAAGCGCATTACGAATCCACCGGACCAGAAATCTGGGAACAGACAGAGGGTAAAATTACACACTTTGTGGTGGGCGTTGGAACAGGAGGAACAATTTCAGGTGTTGGGAAATACTTGAAGGAGAAAAACCCAAACATCAAGATTTGGGGAATTGATACGTATGGTTCTGTATTTAAAAAATACAAGGAAACAGGGATTTTCGATGAAAACGAAATCTATCCTTACATTACGGAAGGAATTGGAGAAGACATTTTACCAGCAAACGTTGATTTTGATGTGATTGATTTATTCGAAAAAGTAACCGATAAAGATGCGGCGGTTTACACACGAAGAATTGCACGCGAAGAAGGAATATTTGTGGGGAATTCAGCCGGATCTGCGATTAAAGGATTGCTGCAATTGAAAGATCAGTTGACAGCAAACGATGTCGTAGTTGTTTTATTCCATGACCATGGAAGTCGTTACGTTGGGAAAATCTTCAATGATGAGTGGATGCGAGAACGCGGATTCTTGGACGAACACATCGTTACCGCAGCTGATTTGGTTGCAAAACACGCAGACAAACCATTGGTTTCTTTGTATGCCGAGGAGTTGGTTTCGCATGCCATTGCGAAAATGCGCAATTTCGGAATCTCACAAATTCCCGTGATGAAAGACGGCGTATTTGTGGGCTCAATCGACGACAGTCATGTGTATCAATTGTTGGTAGAAAATCCAGCTTTGCGCGATGCACCGATTTCCTCCATCATGAATGCACCTTTTCCAGTGGTCAAACATTCCACGCACATCGAAGATATTTGCAAGTTAATCAACAAGCAAACGCCAGCGGTATTGGTTCATTTGGAGAATGGTAAATACCACATTGTTTCTCGTTACGACGTTATTTCAGCGATCTCTTGATGATTGGAAGAAATTTCGTGGATCAAATGGGACGTCCAGTACGTGTTCCCCTTGAACCGAAACGAATCATTTCCCTGGTTCCCTCGCAAACCGAATTGCTTCACGCACTCGGATTGTCATTAGAAGTCATTGGCATAACGAAATTCTGTATCCATCCATCTTCTTGGTTTCGCGTCAAGCAACGCATAGGCGGGACAAAACAATTGAATTTAGACTTGATTCGTTCCTTGCATCCCGATTTAATCATTGGTAATAAAGAAGAGAATACCAAAGAAGACATCGAAGCTTTGGAAAAAGAATTTCCCGTTTGGATGAGTGACATTGAAACGCTAGAAGATGCCTTTGCGATGATTCATTCCATTGGCGAAATGACCGATAAAGAAGATGAAGCTGAATTGTTAGTTGACGAAACAAACGAAGTTTTTGCAAGCATCGAAAACCTTGGGAATGGTGAATCCTTTTTGTATTTCATTTGGGATGAACCCGCATTTGTCGCAGGAAAAAACACCTTT